>WHTS01000143.1:0-3809 GCA_009377585.1 Betaproteobacteria bacterium | reverse complement strand
ACAAGGGCGGGGGACAGGCCATCGCTGCCTTGCTCGGCTCGGAGGTGAACATCCTATTCGCCTCGGCCGCCTCGACCATGCCCTACATCAAGGCCGGACGGCTACGGCCGCTCGCCTACAACCATTCCAAGCGCCTCGATGCGCTGCCCGAAGTGCCGACCATGGCCGAGGCCGGAGTGAGCGGAACCGAGATCGAGGGCGGCAGCTGGTACGGCGTGTTCGCACCGCCGCAGACGCCGCGCGCCATCGTCGTGCAGCTGCAGCGGGAAATCGCGCAGGCAGCCCGCCAGCCGGCGCTGCGCAGCCGCTTCGCGACCCTGGGGCTGGAGCCCGACGGGCGTACGCCGGAGGAATTCAAGATCTTCGTCGAACGCTCGATCGCGCGCTTTCGCGAGCTGGTGAAGCTGGCGGGAATCGAGCCGCAGTAGCAGGTGTCAAGCCTTTCCCCTCCTTACCAAGGAGGGGCGGGACGCGACAACGTCGCGGACGGGGTGGTCTCACGCGACCGAGAACCACACCACCCCGCCTCCTTCGCCGGCACCCCGCCTCATGAGCAGTATTAGCCCGCAGGCGGGCAGGCGGGGAGAATTTCTCGTTCCTCTCCTCGGCGAGGAGGGGAAGGTTCGCTATAGCTCGTTGACGTAGCGGGCGAGCATCTGCTCCTGCGTCTCGGCCGGTTCCGGCGAGCCGCTCTGCTGCTTGATCATCTGCCCCATGGAGGGGAAGCGCGCGCGCTCGATGCGATTGTCCGCGCTCCACAGCCGCGAGCGCATGAGTGCCTTCGCGCAATGCAGATACGCTTCCTCGACCTGGATCTCGACCACCACGCGAGGCGTATGCCGCTCACCCTGAAAGCGCTCGAGCAACTCGGGTTCGTTCCGCAGCAGCGCCCGGCCGTTGATGCGCAAGGTCTCGTCCATGCCGGGGACGAAAAAGATCGTTCCGCAGCGCCCGCTCTGAACAATGTTGGCGTAGGAGTCGAGCCGGTTGTTGCCGAAGGCGTCCGGCAGGTGCAGGGTTCGGTCGTCGATCACCTGCACGAAGCCCGGCGCGCCGCCGCGCGGCGAGGCATCGACGCGCCCGTCCTTGTCGACCGTGGCGAGCACCAGGAAAGGCGCGAGACCGACGAACTGGCGGCAGTGAACGTCCAGCCGGTCGAGTTGTTTGAGAAGCGCGCGCGGCTTGGGTTCGGGGTACACGCGACGCAGCTCCTGCAGGCTATCGATCATGACGCCCTCCATTCGGTGCGCAGACGCTGGAAGCCAGCTCGTTTGCGCGATAAGTTTACACGCAGCCGCGTCCCGCAGCGTGCACGACCGGGCGAGCGGCAAGATGGCCGCCCGCGGGCATGCGACGCTCCCCGCTCCCTTTGGGCCCATTGGGAGAAAGAGGAGAGTGTTGTGGGGAAAGCGGCTTGCCAGCCACTTTCCGGAACATCAAGGGTTGACGCGATTCGGCGCCGGCCGGCCCTCTAGCACCGCGACCACGTTGCGCGCCGCCGTCATGGCCATGGCGAGCCGGGTGGCGCGGGTCGAGCTGCCGATGTGCGGGGCGAGCACGACGTTCTTCAGCCCCAGGAATCCGCGATTGAAGTGAGGCTCGCCCTCGAACACGTCCAGCCCGGCCGCGCGGATCGTGCCGCTCGCCAGCGCCGCGATCAGGGCCGCATCGTCCACCACGCCGCCGCGGGCGGCATTGACCAGGATCGCGGAGCGCTTCATGCGGGCGAGCTGGGCAGCGCCGATGAGGTGATGCGTTGCAGGCGTATACGGCACCTGCAGCACTACGAAATCGGATTCGGCCAGCAGCTCCTCCAGCGGAACATAGCGGGCCTTAAACGCGGCCTCGACGGCCGGGTCCACGCGGTTGCGGTTGTGGTAGAGCACCCGCATGTCGAAGCCCGCTGCGCGCCGCGCGATCGCCTGCCCGATGCGCCCCAGGCCGACGATGCCGAGCGTGGCGTGGTGGACGTCGGTGCCGAGCAGCTGCTTCAGATACCAGCCGGTCCACTCGCCGTTGCGCAGATACGCCTCGGCTTCGGTGAGCCGCCGCGCTGTCGCCAGCATGAGCGTCCAGACCAGGTCCGCCGTGGTCTCGTCCAGAACGCCGGGCGTGTTGGTGACCACGATGCCGCGCGCGCTGCAGGCCGGCACGTCGACGTTGTTGTATCCCACCGCGATGTTGCCCACTACCTTCAGGCGCGGGCAGGCCTCGATCAGCGCGGCGTCGACACGGTCGGTCAATGCGCACATCACCCCGTCCTTGTCGGCCAGGCGCGCACGCAACGCCTCGGGTGACAGCGGCTGGTCGGTCTGGTTCGAGTCGACCTCCAGCGTCTGCGCCAGGAACCCCAGCACCTCATCGAAAACTTCTCTCGCGACCAGTATCCTGGGTTTCATCGTCGGCTCGGCGTTGGCGAAGGGAATGCGCTGGCGCCAGGCAGTGGTGTAGCGCCGGCGCAGCGCGGGCAGCTGATCGTCGAAGCGGGTCCGCCCGTCACGCCGCGAGTATAACCGTGCGCCGTCCGCACCCGCCGGCGCGTTCCCGAGGCGGTCGCCCGCCTCGATCGCGTTCGACCTGATTCAACAGAGCAACAGGTGCGAGCTGACGCGTTTCCCGAGAGGGATCCCGTCCCGCCACGATCTGGGCAGCGCCTTACGGGCGGCCCGCGAACCGCTTCGATCCTTTCGTTCACGGTAGCGGCAGCGACGTGTGAAGTTTTGCCTTTCCGGCTGAACTCCCGGTACCATAGCGTGCAGTAGCCCATCAGCATCTGAGATGGCCGCTGGCAACGCTGTCCGGCGAGCCTCGAGAGCGCAGCCGCAGGCTGGCGCCCACGGATACTTCAGGAGGAGCATGATGACCGACCGCCAAGATTCCCCGACGACGACTGCTTCCGACCCAGCTGCCCCGGAGACCAGCGCACCGCAGCGGCGACGCTTCCTGCGCAGCGCGACGCTTGGCGCCGCCGGCGCCGCAGCGGCCGGATTGCTCGCTGCCTGCTCCAAGGAGCCCGAGCCCGCTCCGGAAAAGATGGGCAAGACCTCCGAAGCGCCGGCCGCCCCGGCTGCGGCGGTGAAGCCTTCCACTGTCGTGTTCAAGATTCAGGGGTCGTGGGGCGCCAAGGACATCTTCAACGAGATGGCCGAGGAGTTCGTCAAGCGCGTGAACGAAATGGCCGATGGGCGCCTGCGCGTTGACTATCTCGTCGCCGGCGCGGTGGTGAAGCCGTTCGAGGTGATGGACGCGGTCAGCAAAGGTGTGCTCGACGGCGGACACACGGTCCCGGTCTACTGGTACGGCAAGAGCAAGGTGGCGTCTCTGTTCGGCTCGGGCCCAATCACCGGCTGCGATGCGAACCAGACGCTGGCGTGGATCTATCGCGGCGGCGGCCAGAAGCTGTACGAGGAGCTGCTGGCGAAGCTGCAACTCGACGTGGTCGGATTCTTCGCCATGCCGATGCCCACCCAACCGCTGGGCTGGTTCAAGAGCCCGATCAAGGGCGCAGGCGAGCTGCAGGGCCTGAAATACCGCACCGTGGGCCTGGCGGCGGACCTGTTCCAGGAGATGGGGGCGAAGGTGACCCAGCTGCCCGGAGGGGAAATCATTCCCGCGCTGGAGAAGGGCGTCATCGACGGCTTCGAGTACAACAACCCGACCTCCGACATGCGCTTCGGCGCGCAAGACGTCATCAAGAACTACATGCTGGGCAGCTTCCACCAGGCGATGGAGTTCTTCGAGATCATCTTCAACAAGAAGAAGTACCAGGCGCTGCCGAAGGATTTGCAGGCGATCCTGCGCTACGGCGT
>WHTS01000142.1 GCA_009377585.1 Betaproteobacteria bacterium | reverse complement strand
AGGCTGATGGATTTCAGTGGCATAGCTGGCGTCACGTGACATTCCCCCTTTTTGGACAACCTGATACCGCCGCCACGACGCAAGATTTGACAATCACCCAGCCAGGCAGTAAAAGCGAGTATCGAGTAGGAGGTCGTATCATGAGGCGACTCCGTCTTGGTCTTCAAGCGCTCCTTCTACTCACGGCCGTAGCTTGCCCAGCTGCACAAGCTGCCGATGCCGTGACGGGCCGGATCGATTTTGGCAGCAGAGGCGTATTTTCCGGCGCAGACGACAACTTCGTCTTCCTGCTGGAAGATCGCTTGTTCCCCGCTGACACGGCCAATCCCGCGGGCCCGGTTGTACAGCTATACGGCAAGGTCCAGGCCGATCTCGACAAGGGTGTGATCAAGGGCGAGCAGCGCGTTCGCCGGCCGCTTGCGAGCGGCGATCGAAGCGAGGTCACCGGGGCGCTCAGTCCCGTCTTCACGATCGAAGCCACGCCCGGCATCCCCGTTGTACCCGGTGAGCTCATCCGCGTTCACGTCGACATGGTCGTAACCGGCCAATTCGAAATTCCGACATTTCTCTTCGGCCCCACAGGCTCGGGGAGGAACGGCTTCGACACGACGATTCAGATGCGCAACGTCAGCACCAACTCCAGCACGCTCGTGAGCGCCAGGTACACGTACACCTGGATGGCCGCGAACGGCGGAAGCGGAGTGACCGAAAGTTTCTCGCACACGCCGGACACGTTCGTGACCCCGTTCGCCGCGCCCGGGACCTACAATGCCGACATCGATAATCCGCTGGCGGGCGAATACCGGCACGGCTTCGACAACATCCGGTTGCACATCGACTTTCCCTATAACGTGTTCGGCGGCGCCTTGATCGGAGTCGACGCGCGCATCGAGTCGTTTTCGGCCGCCTTGGACGGCGCCGCGGCTGGAGATTGGTTCAATTCCGCGGTCCTCGACCTCACGCTGCCCGAGGGCTACTTCATCGCTGACGGAAGCGGCAACCCGCTTGCGCTGAACTGGGACGGAACGGGCGGCGTAACCGCTATCCCCGAACCCGAGACTTACCTGTTGCTGCTTGTCGGTCTAGGACTGCTCGGATACATCGCTCGTCGCCCAGGTCTGGCAATCACCTGAAGTGACGCGGCACCGTGCTCGCGCGCTTGCGCGGGTCAGGTCTCGCCCTCTGACCGAGCCGCGGGCGCAAGGTCGCTCAAGGCGTCTTGGCCTCCGGCTTGGGCGCCGACTCGATCTTGCGGGCAAGCGCGTGCATGAATTCCGACTGGCGCCGAACGAACTCGGCGAACTCCTTCGGCGGCATGCCGACCCCCTCCAGGCCCTGCGCATCGAATTGCTGCCGGATCTCGGGGTCGGACAGCGCGCGCACGAACTCGGCATGCAGCCGGGTTATGAGATTCGGCGCCGCACCTGCCGGAAGCCATAGCCCGAACCAGTTGATGATGTTGTAGCCCGCGAGCCCGGCTTCCTGCATGGTCGGTACGTCGGGCATGCCTTTCCAGCGCTTCGCGCCGGTCAGCGCGAGCGCGCGCAGCCGTCCGGCATTGACATGCGTCACCGCGACATTGGTGCCGATGAACAGCATGTCGACCCGTCCCGCCAGTACGTCGCCCATCGCCAGCGAAGTGCCCTTGTACTGCACGCCGACGATGTCGACGCCCGCCATCGACTTCATGACCTCGGCGGGAATGTGGCTCGCCGTGCCGAGTCCGGCGGTGGCGTAGTTGAGCTTGCCCGGGTTCTGGCGTGCGATCGCGATCAGCTCCTGCACGGTCTTCGCGGGCGAGCTCGGCGGAACGACCAGCGCCTGGCCGAAGTTCTGCGCCACCAGCGAGACGTGGCTGAAGTCTTTCACGGGATCGAACGGAACGTTCTTGTTGAAGGGCGGCGTGTTGGTGTGCGAGGCGGTGGTGAAAAGCCACGTATAGCCGTCGGGCGCTGCCCGGGCGACCGTCGCTGTGCCGACCACGCCGCCGGCGCCCGCGCGGTTGTCGATCACCACCTGCTGGCCGAGCGAGGCGGCGAGCTTGGGCGCGAGCATGCGCAGGATGAGATCGGGCGGCCCGCCTGCCGGCGACGGCACCACGGCGCGAATAGGCCGCTGCGGATAGTCGGTGGCGGCATCGGCCGCAGCTGCATCGCGGGCTACCCATGGCAACGTGGCCGATGCCAGCAGGCAGCCTGCCAGCACTACCCCCGCGCCACGCGCGATGCCGGGTTGCCGAAGCGTCTCGATGGATGGCATGCGTTGGGCGGGAAGCGCAGCGTCAGCCATCGCGCGTCCCCGCCTGCTTCGTGCGCGCCAAGCGGTACTCGCAATCCTCGGCATGGTTCTCCAGCCGTCCGTTGATGTCGGTGGTAAGGCGCTTGCAGTAGCGGCAGCGATATTTGTACATCTCGCCTTCGAGGTTCTCCTGCGGATAGCCGATGTCGAAGCCCTCGGAATACGGCGGGCGATGATAGAACGTGTCGGTGTCGGGCGGTTTGGTGGTCATGGGATGCTTCCGTGGTTGCGTTCGGCGGGATCGTAGCAGCCTCGTCACGCCGAAGGAATGCGCGCACCCAGGTTGTGGATGCCGTAGAACTCCAGCACCTGTTCGTAGCGCTGCGGGTCGGGCGCGGCGTGAAACCAGCCGTGCCGGCTCGGCTTCATGCCGCTCACGCGCTGCAGGTCGACCAGCATTTCGGCAAACTTGAAGGTCGTCGCAATGCCATCGATCACGGTGGCACCCGCGATCTGCCGCACGCCGGCGCCGGTCAGGAGCAGGTTGAGCGGCAGCTCGCCCGGCACGATCACGTCCGCGCCGGTTTCGCGCACCAGTTTTTCGCCCTGCTCGACGATGCGCGTCACGACGCCGTCGCGTTTCGATGCGTCCATGTGGGCCGCGAGCACGTCCTGAAAGCTTACGCCGGCGTGCTCGATGCCGGCGAAGCGCTCGCCCAGGCCCCAGGCTTTGAGCTGATCCGGCCAGAAGTCCAGCCGCTCCTTGATGAAGAACAGCATGCCGGCGCGGCGCCCGTAAAGCCCGGCGAGATTGAAAGCGGCCTCGCCGTAGCCGACCACCGGAATGTCCACCACCGTGCGGATCTCGCGCGCCATCGGCCCCGCGATGCTTGCCAGCACCATCGCATCGAACCCCTGCTTCTGCGCCTCGCGCGCGGCCGCGAGCCACTGCAGGCCGTGCATCCAGTAGAGCACGCCGAAGGACAGATCGGTGCCGGGATAGTTGCTCGGATACGTGCCCGGGACCTGCCCGTGCAGGACGACTTCGGTGTCGGGCCGCACGACCGCTGCGATGCGCTCCTTCAGCACATCGACGTAGGCGGGGAGGTCTTGCAGGACGGTGAAGCTTTGGTGCCAGATGCGCATGGGATTTTCCTCGAGAGCGTTCCAAAAACGACGGTGGACACTTTGTGATACGTCATTCCCGTGCAAACGGGAATCCAGGATGCTTCCGGTTCATCTGGACTTCTGCCAGCGAGCACGTGGCGCCGGCAACGTCATTCCCGCGAAAACGGGAATCCAGGAAAGCTTCTGATTCTGGATTCCCGCGTCCGCGGGAATGACGGATCGAAATCATGACTCCCGGGTTTCGCCGCGCGCACGCGCCTGCGCCCATTCGCGCAGCACGTGACGCTGCAGCTTCGCGCCATGCGCGGCCGTGTGATAGGGCAGGGCGTCGACCGCATACACCGCGCGCGGCACCTTGAAGTTCGCCAGGTGCTGTCGGCACGACACAATCAGCTCTTCGGGCGTCATGCGCGCACCGGGTTGCAACTGCACGAACGCGACCGGCACTTCGCCCAGACGCGCATCCGGCGCGCTCGTCACCGCAACGTCGAGGATGCCGGCATGCGTACGCAGGAAGCTCTCCACCTCCTGGGGTGCAACGTTGAAGCCGCCGACCTTGAGCATGTCCTTGAGCCGCCCGACATAGAAGATGAAGCCCTCCTGCGTGCGCACGCCGAGGTCGCCCGAATGGAACCAGCCGTCGCGAAACGCCGTCGCGGTCGCTTCCGGGTCGTTGTAGTAGCCGCGCATCACGGTCGGGCCGCGCACCACGATCTCGCCTTCCTCGCCGATGGGACGATCGGCGCCCGTTTCCGGATCGACCACCCGCACTTCCACCATCGGCGCCACGCGTCCGCCGGGCCTCACGCAGGCGTCGAACGGATCGTCGAGCGCGTTACGCAGGATCATCGGGTTGGTCTCGGTCATGCCATAAGGATGGCTGAAGCGGCGTATGCCCAATGCGTCGGCCATCGCGCGCGCAAGCGGTTCGTCGACGCCGGCGGTAAACGCGATGGTCGCACGCCGCTCGGGTTGCTCGCCGGCTTGCCGTTGCTTCTGCACGGCGATCATTTCGCGGATGTGCACGTCGACGCCGTGGATCACGCTGCAATGCTCAGCCGCTAGCAGATTGCACGCTTCCTGCGCGCGAAACGCATCCTGGAACACCAGCGCGGCGCCCGAACCGAAGGTCGACAGCACCTTGTTCGCGCCGCCCGAGATGCCGAAGAACGGATAGAGGTTGAGCACCTTCTCGCCGGGCTGGAGGTCGAGCAGTGCGCCGGCCCGCACCGAATGCGGCAGAAGATTCGTGTGCGTGAGCGGAACGCCCTTGGGGAACGAGGTCGTGCCCGAGGTATAGAACAGGAGCGCGGTTGCTTGCCCATCGTCGGCTCGCGGCGGCGTGCCGCGTTCGGCGAGCAGCTCGTGGCCGCGCACGAGAAGATCTTCGGTGTCGATCGCGTCGCGATGCGGTGCGCCGCGCACGCCGATGATCGTGCGCAGCTCCGGCAGCCGGCTTCGCACCGCGGCGATGGTCGCCGCGTAGTCGTGGCCGAGATAGCGGCCCATGGCGATCAGCGTGCGGCTGCCGGAATGCCCCATGACGTGCTCGAGCTCGCGATCGCGAAAGCGCGTATTGATCGGCAGGAACACCGCACCCAGGCGCGTGACGGCGAAGAGATACAGCACCCACTCCGGGACGCTGGAGATCATCACGCCGACGCGCTCGCCCGGGGCGATGCCGGCATCCATCAGTCCCCATTGCAGCGCCTGTGCATCGCGCGCCATCTCGGCATAGGTCCAGCGGCGATGCTCGGTCGTGCTCACCGTGTGATCGGCGGCGGCGACGGCGGGGAGGCTGCCGAAGCGCGCGCCGATCTCGTCGCAGAAGCGGCCGAGCGTCCAGCCCTCCACCTCCGACAAAGGTTCTCGGGGGCAGGCCGCGTGCGGCATGTCGAGTGCGCGGCTCATCCGACCAGCTCTCGGCCGAGCACCGCGCGTGCGATCTGGTTCTTCTGGATCTCGCTCGTGCCTTCGCCGATGCGAAAGGCGCGCGCGTCGCGGTACAACATTTCGAGCGGGCCTTCGGCCATGTAGCCGGCGCCGCCGAGGAGCTGGAGCGCGCGATCGGTGACGCGCCCCGCCATCTCGGTGCAGGAGAGCTTGGCCATCGATACGGCTGTGCGTGCGTCGCCTGCGCCGTCCATCGTGCGCGCCGCGGCATAGAGCAGGGCGCGCGACTGCTCGATGTCGAGCGCCATGTCAGCGACCGCCCATTGCAATCCCTGAAAACGCGCGAGCGGCTGCCCGAACTGCTGGCGAACCTTCAGATGATTCACCGCGTAATCGAACGCGCGCTGGGCGAGCCCCAGGCAGTGCGCCGCCACGCCGATGCGTGCTTCGCCGATGGCCGACAGAGCAAGGCGCAGTCCGTCGCCCGGTTCGCCCAGCAGGTTGGCATCGGGCACGAATGCATCCGCGAAGACGAGCTCGGCCATCGGATAACCGCGCCAGCCCATTTTCGGGTGGATGCGTCCGACGGCGAAACCGGGCGTTTCGTGCTCGACCAGGAATGCGGTCGGCGCGTCGGCCTCGCCGGTCTTTGCGATGACGATGACGAAATCGGCAAAGTCGCCGTGCGAGATGAAATGCTTCGTACCGTTCAGGAGCCATCCGCCGGAGATGCGCGTGGCTCGGGTGCTCAGGGCGGCTGCGTCGGATCCCGCGTTTGGCTCGGTCAGGGCGAAGGCCCAGGTCTTCTCGGCGCGGACGGCGGGGTAGAGGAAGCGCGCGCGCTGCGCGTCCGTACACGCGAGCAGCGCCTTGGGCGGGCGGCCGACCATGTCGGCAAGCGCGACGCTCACCTGGCCGAGCTGCTCGCGAATCAGCACTTGCGCGAGGTAGGGCAGCCCGGGCCCGCCGACTTCGGCCGGCATGTTGAACGCGAACAGTCCCACTTCGACCGCTTTCATGCGCAGCCGGCGGCGCAGGTCGGTGGGAAGATGATCGTCATGCTCGACCTGTTGCTCGTGCGGGAGCAACTCGTTTGCCACGAACTGCTCGGCAAGCCGCGCGAGCTGCGCGAATTCGTCCGGGATCTGGTAATCCATCATCGAGAGTCCGCAGGGCTCCCCTCTCCCTCCGGGGTGAGGCCGGGAATTCGCGGACCATAGCGGCGCGAGCTTACCGGGCGAGGGGCCCCACTTGTGGGGATCGACCGCAAAGCGAGTCGACGCCAACCGCCGGGGCACTGATCGTCGAGCCTACGACGTAGCTCTTCGAGGCGGTCCGCGCCGGCCGAACGGCATCGGCCTGCATGCCGATGCGCGCCCTGCAAGGGAGGGGCCGGGGGTGAGGGAGAAGACGAGGATGAGTAAAAATCGGCTTCCAGTGCAAACACAGGCACCTGCACTGTCGCATCGAGCGCGGCCTCGAATTTACAGCGAACGCGCATGCCGATCTTCAGCATATCGGGCTGCGCGTCGACGATATTGGTGAAAAGGCGCACGCCCTCGTCCAGATCGACGAACGCGATCGCGTAGGGTGCATCCTCTGCGAGCTCGGGATTCACCGCGCGGCGCACGATGCTGAACGTGGCGATGCGGCCGAGGCCGGATGCATCACGCCAGGTCGACTGCCCGCGGCACTGCGGGCAACGGGCGCGTGCGGGCCAGTGGAAGCGCCGGCACGATTCGCAGTAAGGTAGCGCGAGACGCGCATCGCGTAGCGCGAGACGCGCATCGGGTCGCACGAGGCGCGCGTCGCCGGCCGCTTGCCAATGCGGCGCCGAGGTGCCGGTGGGATTCGGCGTCGGATGTTTCATGCGCGCGCGAGCAGCAACACGCCGTGGGTTGCGAACACACCGCCCATGCCGTGCACGAGCGCGATCTCGGCGCAGCCGACCTGCCGCTCGCCCGCCGTTGCACGCAGCTGTACGACAGCTTCGATGAGCTGCCCCATGCCGCCGGCACGCGCCGGATGACCGTGCGAGAGCAGACCGCCGTGCGGATTGACCGGCAAGTCTCCGTTCGGTCCGAAGCGACCTTCGGCGAAGGCGGGTCCCGCCCTGCCCGGTCCGATGAAGCCGAGGTCTTCCAGGTTGACCAGCAGCGCGATGGTGAAGCAATCGTAGACGAGCGCCAGGTCGAGGTCGACGCGCTGCACTCCGGCCTGGGCGAGTGCGCGCTCGAGCGCCGCGCCGGCGCCGAATGTCGTCAGGGAAGGCGCCGCGGACAGGTGCAGGTGGGTGGTGGAGAACCCAGCTCCGAGTACTTCCACCTTGCGTTCCTTCACGCGATCGGCTGCCGTGACGACGACCGCACCGCCGCCGTCCGATACCGGCGCGCAGTCGAGCAGGCGCAGCGGATCGGCGATCATGCGGCTCGCCGAATAGGCGGCGAGATCGATCGGATCGCGGTAGTGCGCGTTCGGGTGGCGCGCCGCGGCGGCCCGGTTCTGTATGGCCACGGCGGCCAGGTGATCGGCGCTGGTACCGTAACGATCCATGTGCGCGCGGGCGACGGTCGCGAACATCGCCGGCACGCTGGGGCCGTAGGGTCGCTCGATGTCCGGGTGCACGGGGCCTGCTTCGGCGAGCGCGCCGACGTAAGCATTGCGCGAGACGGCGCCGAGCGGCATGTCCGCCGCGACGGCGAGCACCGTGCGCGCCGTGCCGTTCGCGATCAGGCCGCGCGCCGTGTCGACCATGGCAGCGGGTGCGGCGCCGCCTGCTTCCAGGGTCCAGGTGACGGCGGGCGTGATGCCCAGATGCTCCGCCAGCGCGGCCGCGTGGATGAGATACGGGTCCGAGCGCGGCGCGACCGTGAGCAGCGCGTCCACGTCCTCGAGCTCGACTTGCGCATCTTCGAGCGCAAGCGTGGCAAGGCGCTCGTGCAGCGTCATCGTGTTGGGCAGCAGGGAGCGGCCCTGTGGCAACTCGCCGATGCCGGCGATCGCAACGCGCGCGCTCACGGCGTGAGCGCCAGATCGACGCACGCTTCGGTGCCCGGCGGGTTCGACTCGATCCAGTCATGCAGCGACCCGACGATACGTTCCAGCGAGCCGCAGAGGCGGCTGTCGATGGCGGCAAGCTCCTGCGCTGCGTCGCGCAGGTCGTCGGTGGAGGCGGGCAGGGCCCGAACGACCCGCCTTCCCACGACGCCGCTGCTCAGGGCGAGCACGGGACCGAAATCGCGGTCGTCCTCGATTGCGGCGTGTACGGATCGGGTGCTGCCCGGTTTTCGCTGCCCGGCGCGTTGCAGTTCCTCCTCGGCTTCGGACCACCGCGGTTCACGAGGAGAAGGGGTGTAGTCTGCCCGCCGCAATGTGACCACCCCGTCCGCGACATTGTCGCGTCCCGCCCCTCCTTGGCAGGAGGGGAATGTCCGGGTTTTTCCCCTCCTCTCACGAGGAGGGGTGGCGCGCAGCGCCGGGGGTGAGGCCGGGAATTCGCGGACCATGGTCCGCGCCGGGCGAACGGCATCGGCCTGCATGCCGATGCGCGCCCTGCAAGGGGTGTGGTTCTCGGTTCCGGAGCACTCCATCCGCGACTCGATCGCCGCCCGCTGAATCCGGCCCAAAGCCCGCAGGCATAGCTGTGGATCGTCCAGCACGGCAATCCCGGCTTCGCGCAGCTTGACGTGCACCGCGGGCTCGAGCGGCACGCCGCAGCATACGATCATCGTCTTCCCGGTCGTTTGCGCGAAGTCGATCAGCACGCGGTAGTAGCGGTCCACGATCGGCCGCCCGAAAACGAGCCAGACGTCGATGCTGTCGTCTTCGCGCAGCGCGGCGAGCGCGCCGTGCAGGATCCCGGCGCGCGAAACCACGTCGGCGGAGAGATCCACGGGATTGAGCGACGACCCGTATTCCGGAATGGCCCGATCGAGCGCCTCCTGGAGCGCTGGCGGCAGCTCGGGCAGCTCGAGCCCGGCGTCGACCACGTGGTCCGCGAGCAGCGAGCACGCGCCGCCGGAAGCGGAGATGATGCCGACGCGCGGTCCCAGGCGCGCGCCAACGCTCGTGAGCAGAACCATCGCATACGAAAGCTCCGCGAGCGAGGCGACGTCGATCACGCCGAGCTGTCGGAAAACCCCCGCGTATACCTCGAACGCCGCGGGAATCTTGCCGGTGTGCGAGCGCGTCGAGCGCGCGGATTGCGGATGGCCGCCGGCCCGCAGGGCGACGATATTCTTGCCGCGGCGGCGCGCCTCATCCGCAGCCTGCATGAACTTGCGGCCGCTGCGCACGCCTTCGAGGTAGCAGATCACCGTGTGTATCGTCGGATCATCGTTGAAATGCGCGATGAAATCCGCGGTTTCGAGCGTCGCCTCGTTGCCGAGGCCGAGCCAGTAATCGACGCCGATGCCGTCGCGCTGCAGTGCCGAGAAGATGAGGCCGCCGACGCTGCCGCTGTGCGTGACGATCGCCACGCCGCCGCGCTTTCCGGTGTCGCGCGCATACCAGTCGGCGAACGTGAGCGGGAGCCGGGCGCGGAAGTTGACCATGCCGACCGTGTTCGGCCCGACCACGTGCATGCCGGTTCGCTCGCAGATTGCCAGCAGACGCTGCCGGCGCGCTTCGCCTTCAGCGCCGGTGCGTCCTTCGCCGAAGCCGCCCGTCATCAGCAGGCAGAACGGCACGCCGCGGCGTGCGGCCGACTCGATCGCCTCGAACGCGACCGCGACCGGTACGGCGCAGACCAACAGGTCCACCGTCTCCGGCAAGGCAGCGACCGACGGATAGCATGCGACCTCGCCGATCCGGTCGTAGCGCGGATTGACCGCGTAGACACGGCCGGCGTAGCCGCTGGCCGCGAGGAAGCCGACGATCATGCCGGAGAGCTTGTTCGGCTCGGCCGACGCGCCGACGACGGCGACCGATCGCGGCTCGAGAAGCGATTGCAGGTTCATGGGCGCTGCGCTCGAATCAGGCGGGCAATCGCGGGCTTCGCCGCGACCCGGCAGGCGCGTCCGACGCTCATAGCTCCATGAGCTGGATGGTGCGGCTCGCGATGTGCGCGGCATGACTCCACGTGACGCAGAAGCGGGCGCCCGCGATGACTTCGGTGGTGGCTCTTTTCGCATGCGACGCGAGCGCATCCAGGTCCTTGCGATAGTGGAACTGCTCGCCCATGATGAAATGAACGGGCGCTCGCAGCGCAGGCAGCCGTGCCAGCAGATCGTAGGCGCCGAGCGCCTGCAGCGGCTGCCAGCGGTTGCGACCGGCCTCCATTTGCGCCACGTTGATCCGGTCCATCCACGACTGGTTCGCGTTCGCCGGCGCATGCGCGGGGTCTTGTTCGAGCACGAAGTCGAGCGTGCGCGTGAGCGGAAAGCCGCTCGGGTCGGCGGGGCGCAGGCGATCCCGCAGCGGCGCGTGGGCGCGTTCGTGCACCGACTTCTCGGGATAGTAAGGACAGTTCACCAGGATCGCCCGCTCGATGCGATCGGGGTGCGCGGCTGCGAGCTCGGCCGATACGAACGCGCCGGTCGCCTCGCCCAGCGCGGTGGCGCGTTCGAGGCCGAGATGGCTCATGACCGCCACGACACAGCTGGCATAGTCTTCGATCGCGGGCTGCTGAGCTACGTGGTCGGACATGCCGCAGCTCGGGTAGTCGAGCGCGATCGCCTGCACCTTCGGTGCGAGCGCCTCGACCAGCTCGATCATGAGCGCCGAGGATTGCTGGCTGATGTGGCTGATCACGACCGCGCGCGGCTGCGCAGCGCCGCCGCGGCGGAAGTGGATATGGCCGTAACGCGTGGCGACGATGCCGCGTTCCATGATGCGAATCCGGGTTGCGTAGCTGCTACGCAGGTTATCAAAGATGGCGGGCCGGAGGAAATGCGCGGATTTTTTTGCAAGGTGCACGGCTCCCGGCCTATGCTGCGGGCTCACGGCGATGCCGGACACAGCGGGGAGAAGATCGTGAGAAAACGCAGAGCACTCCTGGGAAGCTGCATGGTCGCGACGATGCTGGGGCTGCCGGGGCTGCCGGGGCTCGCCCTTGCGCAGCAGGCTTATCCGACCCGGCCGGTGCGGCTCATCACGCCCTACGAACCGGGCGGCAGCAGCACCATCGTGTCGCGTCTCGTGGGCGCCAAGCTGACCGAGCTGTGGGGACATTCGGTGATCATAGACAACCGGCCGGGCGGCAACACCACCATCGGCACCCTGGCCGGGGCGCGGGCCAACCCGGATGGCTACACGCTCACCTTCGCCAACACCACCTTCGCGCTCAATCACCTCCTGATCCGCAAGCTCCCTTACGATTCGCTCAAGGATTTCGCGCCGCTCGCGAACATCTACAACAACGAGACGATACTGGCGGTGCATCCTTCGGTGCCGGCGAACAATCTGAAGGAGTTCATCGGCTATATGAAAGCGCGTCCGGGGCAGCTCAATCACGGCGCCTCGGGGGTCGGCGGCCTGGCCGAGCTGCGGTCGGCGATGTTCCGGCTGCTGAGTGGCACCGACTTCCAGAACATCGCCTACAAGGGCAGCGGCGGTGTCGCGACGGCGTTGCTGGGTGGTCATGTGCAGTTGGGGATGGTGCCTCCAATTACCGTTGCCACGTACATCAACAACGGCAAGCTCAAGGGGCTGGCGGTGACCGGCAAACAACGGCTGCGTGCGCTGCCGCAGGTACCGACGTTCGCCGAGGCCGGACTCCCCGGTTACAACGTGACCTCGTGGAACGGCCTGCTCATGCCGGCCGCAACGCCGAAAGCCATCGTCAACAAGGTGTCGGCCGACATCGCCAAGGTTCTCACCCTGCCCGACCTCCAGGACAAGCTCGCGAGCCAGGGCGCGGAGCCCGCGTACGCCAATCCCGAGGAATTCACGAAGATCATCAGGGACGACGTCGTTCGGTATGCCAAGGTGATCAAGGAAGCGAACATTCCGATGGTGGACTGACCTCGGGTGCCACGGACATTCGAGTGCAGTCATAGAGGCATGCAGGTTGCGGCCCGCACGCCCATTCTGCGCGGGCACGCAACCCGCTGAATTTGGAGTTTGCGTGGGCGGCTGCCTAAAGAGACTATTCTTCAGGAGCCCATTCCGTCGGAAAGCCTTTCGAGGCCATGTAGGATTGAATGCGAGATCGCACGGCTTCGAGGTGCACATCCTGACGGGAGATGTCCTCATTCTCCTGCTGGCAGTAATAGCGCCGCTTCAAATCCCAGATGATGTCCGTCGCAGTTGGAAGCCCCGCGGATCTTGATGCGCCCGCGCCCAGAAACCACGCAAAATTCTGTGGCCGCTCGCAGATGATACCTGTGAGTTGTGCCTGGTCGATGGTTGGCGGTTCAGTGCTCATAGTGAATACCATGTGGCGCGCGCCTTGCCGTGCTGCCGCACGCGCCCATCTGCGACCAGTTCGCGCAGACGCACTTTTAGCGTGTTCCGATTTGCGCCGGTGATCGATGCAAGCTGCGCGATCGTCAGGCGCTCTTTTGCCCGCAGCGCTTTGAGGACTTGGAGCGCTAGCTCCGGCAAATCGGCCTCGCTGCCCTGAGCGATCCGTTCGCGGTCTAGTCGTGCCGCAAGGTTATCCTTCTGCCTCTTGAGGGAACGCAGGAAGAAGCCCACCCAAGGTTCCCAATCCGGCGTTTCGCTCTTGAGAGTCGTCTGCGTACGCCGGAGCGCGTTGTAGTACAGATCTTTGTTTTCCTCGATCACGCGCTCCAGCGAGGCGTACGGCACATAAGCGTAGCCCGCTCGCAGTAGGGGGAGCGTGGTGAGCACGCGCGAGAGCCGCCCGTTTCCATCCTGAAAAGGATGGATCGCCAGAAACGCCACGATGAAGACGGCGATGACGAGGAGAGGGTGCAGTGCTTCCTCATCCAGCGTTTTTCGCGTCCAGGCGACGAGCGCCTCCATCTCGCGCGGCGTGTCGAAAGGCGAGGCCGTTTCGAAGACGACGCCGATCTCCCGTCCGTCCGAATCGAACGCCACGACATTGTTGGAGAGCGTCTTATAGGAGCCACGATGGCGCGCATCCTTGTCGCTGTGACGCAGTAAGGTCTGGTGTAGTTGGCGGATATGGTTCTCGGTGAGACGCATGTCGGCGTAGGCTTCGAACACGAGGTCCATCGCCGCGGCGTATCCGGCCACTTCCTGCTCATCCCGCGTCTTGAAGGACTTAATGGAGATCGCCCGTGAGAGTAGGTCCTCGACCTCGGCATCCGATAGCGTCGCGCCCTCGATGCGCGTAGAGGAGCCGACGCTCTCGATGGTGGCCACCTTGCGGAG
>WHTS01000141.1 GCA_009377585.1 Betaproteobacteria bacterium | reverse complement strand
CGATCGCGAGAGAACGGCTGGAGCTACGTTAACAAATTGACTGAGCGGCTTGGCAGGCAGACGCCGCGGAAGAAATAATGGTTCGTCAGGGACAAGCAGGCACGCGACCTATGAGCAACGCCACCCTCCTCTGCATCTCGGCGCTGCTCGCGATCACGTAGACTCCTGCCGCCCGGCTGGCAGCATATCAGCCGCCGATCCGCTTTAGCTGTCGTTCGAAAGCAAACAACTCGGCCAGTGAATAGCGGCCCGCAGCGCGGCGCCCCACGATCGCACGCAAGAGCGCGCTCGCATCTGGTCCCAACGCCACGAGCTCCATTTCAGTCATCCGCCCCGCGCGCGCGATTACGGCGATACACGCCTTCTTCAGTGTCCGGCCCTCGCAGGAGGCGAGATCCTTACCGACGCGCTCGAGGATGATCTGCGTCACATCAGCATATGCCGGCGCGGGGCTCTCTGCTTTGGCAGCGACTGCGGCAAGAAATCGGCCAAGCGTCAGACGCATCAGGCTTGCACCTCGTCGGTGTGCTGATGCTCTTCTCGCACCATTGCCTGAAGCCGAGACCAGTGTATGTATCCCATCATCACCTCGAAGAGAGCATCCGGCCCATCGGGATACTTGCTCTCGACCTGGCCGCCGTAATAGAGAGCCGCGCGTTCCGCGAGGAGCGTCACCTGGTGGAAGGCGTACTCATCCACCCCGTTGAGCTTTTCCTTCAGGAACCGAAGGCGATCGAGAAGTACGGGATTAGCGACGGGCGCCGGGTTTCCCTTGAGTTCCCTCTCCAGCAGATCGGCGATTTCCCGGATTAGTGCTGACCGCTTCATGTCCGATGCGCCCGGCAAGCTGCGTCAGCTCGATTATTGCCAGTCGCCCGGAGAAATGATGTCGGGGATTTCCTTATACACACGCGTAAGGGGGGGCAATGAAGCGCCGATGCGCCGCTGGCATGCGCGCATCACTTGGATTCGGAGCTTACTCAGATCGAGAGCAGTGCAAGCGCCCACCACCCCCACGCCGAGCACCAGCACCGCTGCCGCCGCAACCGGCACGAACCCCCCCAGTGGCGCCGTTACAACGCGCGAAGAACGTCGGAGAAGCTCGCCCGCCAGTTCGGTGAGCCGAAAATTCGTTGCGACGGTCATTGTCGGCGAAGCCAAAACGCACGTCGCCGCGCTGAAGTCGCTCAGCTCAGATTTTATCCTGTGCGAGCGCTCGTTGTGCTCTCTCGATTTCCTCGCCGGCGATCTGCATCGCGACGGCAATGCTTTCGACGCCGCCGCTCGATCCCGTGTCGATGTCCTCGGCAAGCCGAACGATTGCCCGGGCACGCTTGAGTGATTCGGAAATGGCGTCTATGCGGTCGACACTCATGGTCCCGATCTCCAGTTGAAGTAAAGAAGCCGGAACTCTATGTGGCAAACCGTAGCACGCGCAATGCGTGGTACGCAGAATCAATGCCGCATCGCGCGGCATCCCAGCCGCCACCATCAGCACGAAGAACACTTCCTCCTGCTCGGCCGGCGTTGAGAAGATCGATGCCCCTGGGCCCCGCAAGAGCGGTGGCGTCAGCACCACCTCAGCGTCGAGGTGCATGGCTGCCACCGCCGCCATCGCCGTCGGAACCTGTCTACATGCCGCCTACTGCGCGGGCGATCCGTCATCCTGCCTCTGCTCAACTACCGCATACCCCGCCAAAATCACCCGTGGTGGCGCGCCGCGGCTCCTTCTTGCTCCGTACGGGGGATCGCTGCGTCCAGCGGACAGCACTGGACCTTCGCTTGTGGCGCGAGTTTCAGCTTGGGCTCTTCGACTGCAAGCTGTCAGGTCCGCTACCTTTTAGAGGAGACCAAATTGGGCTACCCTAGCGTCATGTCCGGGGCAGGGACGGTGCGGCACGCCATGGCAAGTCGGCCGCTTCCCTTAAACCCGACCCAGGGGAGGAAACCATGGGGCTTTCGCGCTTCCGCAAGTGCATTCGGCTCGCGCCCGGGATGCCAATGAACGCCCGCCAGGCGGACCAGCCGCTGTGACCAGGTTCTACCTGTGGGCGCGGCGGGCGGCCTGGGTTGGTTGGATGATTGGCGCATGGCTTATTGGCACCGCGCCGGCTCCAGATTACCTGATAGGCCCTGCAACTGGTTTTGTCCTGATGTTCACGCTCGTCTACTGGTTCCTGGTCGAGCTAGTGCGTGTTCTGTGGCTGCGCGCACACTTGGCTATTCTGACGAGCAGGGCGCGGAGCCGCGGGCAATGAGCTTCCGTCGCGGCATGCACCGTCTTGGGCTCGCGATATGGTGGGGCGGCCTTCTTGGATGCGGCCTTCCTCGCCAAATCCGAGGTCCCGGACGATAGGTGGCGCGCGCTAATCTTCCTGGTTTCTGCGGCGATCATGTGGTCGATCCTCTATTGGACCCTGGTAATCCTCATCCGCTGGATCTGGCTCGGCTTCGTGGAGAAGGACGCGTCAAAATGAAGGTCTTGGCGTGCGGTATGCTCCTGCTCGGGGTTGCCATCGTTGTCTACCAAGCCTACGGCTGGATGCGGACAGGGTACTGGCAGCCGATGAGCATCGCTTGGCTTCTGGCCCGATAGCGGGACAAAACTTTCGGGCTGGGCTAAATCTCCGACAGACGACTGGCTTGGACTACACGTGATCTTGGACTTCGTGCCGGTGTCGGCGCTGCCGTTTGCTTTCGGTCTGATCGGCCTGGCAGCGGAGGATCCGCGGACGTGATTCGAACTCTCGCCTCGCTCTTCTTCGTCGCCATACTGACGCCTACCTGCTACGCCGCCTCCGGCAAGATCGTTGCCCGTCCACGACGGCGACACGCTCACCGTGCTCCAAGGCCGCACCCAGGTCCGCGTGCGTCTAGCCGACATCGACGCGCCCGAACTGCGGCAGGACTTCGGCACACGGTCCCGCCAGTCGCTCGCTGAGCTCTGCTTTCGCAAGGAAGCGACGCTGCACGAACGCGGTCGCGACCGATATGGCCGCGTGCTGGCGGCGGTTAGCTGCGAGGGCGACGACGCGAACGCGGAGCAGGTCCGCCGCGGGATGTCCTGGGTCTATGTTCGCTACGCGCCAAAAGACTCGCCGCTCTATGCGATAGAGGCTGATGCGCGTGTGCAGCGCCGTGGGATGTGGGCGATGCCGGCCCCGGTGCCGCCGTGGGAATGACGAAGGGGGCTCGAGAGCAGTGAGCACGGCAACTCTTATCTGCATCGCATCTCTGATCGCTATAGCGGCCCGGCCGCTATGGGATGGGATGCGATGAGCGATCCCGACAATAGCGGGCGAAGGGAGGACTAGTCTGGGTATTTTCCTTCCGCATTCTCATACACGGCTTTCTTGAAATCTTGCTCCAAATCTTGAAGGTCTCTGAAAATTTCCGTTGCGACCGTTAGTATGAGCTCGAGCCCGCCTAGGCCAAATGCGACCATAGGTAGTCCTTGCGGATTGAGACCAAACTCAACATTCATCGATGGTATTTCCATGCTCGCGTAAGTGCCCAATGCCCCTTTGAAATTGGGATGGGCATACTCGCACAAATGAAAATATTCGTCTTCCGAGCCCGGGTACGCTTTGCCCAGGTGGTTTATCGCAGTTAGTACCTGAATTGCCTCCGGTTCGGTCGACTCATCTTTACTTCCCCAAGACCCTCGGATTACAAGGTTAGCGATGGCTGGAATGTCAGGGGAAACAATGAATGCCGCCATCTTTTTGTGTAGGTAGTAGAGATGCGCGACACTTTCGTAGACCGATCTCGCAAGCGTACATCCTGGCACGAGACGACCAGCTTCGAACATGCGAAGCGACGCGGATGCCACATCTACTATCCGATATAGCAGGGAGTGTTGCCAAAGGAGCGTGAGGCGAACCAACTTCTCACCGGGGCGTTGCTGGTAAGCGGGGAATTGAGTGATCTGCCTACCTCGCAGATCTTGAAGCATCGCTTTGGCCGATGCGACGTGGTCATCGAACGTTATAGGTTCGTCCGTCATCGTCATTACGCTGCTTGCTGCATCAGATCGGCGAGATACACCAGATACCCCCGCGACGATGCGTCGGCGCAATTCTAGCGGCGGGTATCACATTTCCGGGGGTGCGCCGGAGCAACCGGTGGGTGGCACAAACGGGCGTCACGACGCGCTGCGAGCAGCGGAGTATTCCCGCAAAATTGTCGCTTTGGCTAGTTCAAGCGCTATTTGCTTTTGTTCCGCCTTAGACGTCGGCTACCCGATCACTACGGCATGCTCTGGGAAATCCTCCTTAGCAGAGACCACGCGAAGTTGTCGGGCAAGTGCATCTCTCGTGTAGAAGTCGCCGCGGGCGCTCGGCACCTTCGCCCTCGACGATCCTACCTTTTCGATGCCAACCTTCCAAATTGCGGCGTCGTTCAACCCTTCTGTTCGGCAGACAGAAGTCTCCAACCCATGCGGGCCAGATACAGGCAACAAAGCCGACGTATGGAGACGATTCTGCTGTCTGTTGATGTGATTCGACTGAAAAACAAAGCGAGAGAGTGGCTCGGAACTATCAACGTCGTCTGGCAGCTTGTTATCCGCTCGATGCTTGCGAAAGAGACAACAAAATATGCGCCGGAATAACGTCATCGAAGTTATCGCTCCCATTCGCGCGCCTGTCTCTTCCTAGTATTGCGGCGTACGACAGCTTGCCGCCAGACCCTATGCTAAGCGAGAAGGCTTTCCATCTCCCAAAATCCCACTCCAAGGATATTTCACCGTCCGGCTCAGGCACGATTTCGGGCATGTTGAACAAGGACGGAAGGTCCAATATAAATCGGCGAGCTGCGTCAGCTGCCCCTACGGAAACGGGTATAGCACCATAACCGTCCCAACCGGGCTGGCTGCATTCTTCAGTCACACGCGTCAATTCTGAAATCGCCAGGTCGCGCTGGGCTCGTTTCCGATATTGATGGAACGCTTCAGATACTAAGCCTTCAAGATTCTTGGCGGCCTCACTGGCTCCTGTGCTAACGGACCTAGCAGAGAAACTCCCTTGAGGGCTGAACAAGACAGCTGCAGTGTTCATTCGAAGTGCCTCGCTGTTTCCTCAGTAATGCTCTCGAAGAAAACTTCGTTCTTTAGCGCCCTCAGACTTTCCAGATCGGCCCATATCGAATCGTCTGCAGGACCCCGCTCGCAATCCTTGAACGCATCAACATCGATTGTGAGAGATGTTTTCTGGCCACTAGCAGGTGATTCAAGCGCCTGTGTCAGTATCACCGAAGCCTCGACAAGTGGATCGGCAAAGACGATTCTCGTAAGAAAGCTTGCGATGGAATGAGGAAGTGCCTCGGGCAGCATTGGCGGCATAGTCAGAACCTCTTTCAATTCACGACCGGCCAATGGCAACTGCATGACATTTATGTAACGAACAGCGATCCGAGTCACCATTGCCGGGGAAGCGCAGCTTTCATACAGCTTCCATAGCCGCCTAGCTTCGTCTCGCATCGATTCCCAGGTTTGATATGGGGAAAGTCGGCTAAACGTGAACCCGTCCAATCTAAATTGCACAACTTGAGTGCCATCGTCGCTGTCCACTCGATATCCAAACACTGATGGTGCGGCTTGATGAGACACGACATTGCCAGCGTTCATCGAGAACCCGAATTCTTGCCGATGAAGCTTCAACCTCTTGTCGTAGGGGGTTGTTAGCTGCTGAGAGCACCGCTGGAGCGATGACAGTTCTTGCACCCCGCTCACGCGCAAGTCGATCAGCGCCTCTTTGATCGGCGCATTCTTCAGATGACGTTTACGTGCCAAGGAGCGCTCGACAAGTGATTCATGGGGGGCCTATCGCCGCTTCAATCTTCCAGCTTCTATCAGCCTATTCACTTCCTTCCATATGAAATTTCGGGCAACTGCGGAAATCGAGTTGCCGAAACCCTGAAGATGGTGAAGGTCTCGCAGATACTCCATTAGCTTCGGCTCGACGCCTGTTATCTCCAGAGTTGTGGTCCCTTCCACATTCCTCGGACGCCCGTTCGCACGCTTCGCCATGGCGCCAGTCTACCAAAAAACTGAGGTTAAAACCCCGGTTTTAGGCTTAGCGCAGCTGCTCACGGGCCATGTCGAGTTCTCGCAGCGCCTCCGCCGACCGCGCCCCATGCTTCCAGGCGTTCAAGCTGGAGCGGGCCTTACCCTCGTCCGTTCGCGGTCCGGTCGAGCGCCCCCACGGCCGCCAGCTGCGCACCAACGCCGATTGGCGGGCTCGCCGCTCCTGCGTCCATCCCGATCGCTGGCGTCTCATCCTTGCCTGCTCCCAAAAGTTCGTTCGACGAATTTTCCGTGCGCGAGGCGGACACCCCGTTGTTCACCTGCTGCTGGCCGCCGGCGGTCGCGATGTTGGCCTGGCGCACGAAGGCAACCGCCTTCGGGTTCTTGATCTCGGCCAGGGCCTCGAGCGTGGTTCGGCACTGCGTCTGCGCCTTGAGCGCGAGGCGCATGTAGGTCTCGGCAGGCCCGAGATACTCGTTCATGTTGAGCGCCGCCCGGCGTGCCATCTCGGTGAAGATGGCATTCAGCACATGAGCTTGCGTGATCAACATGCCTTCGACCCGGGTCATGTCGCCCGCGACGACGGCCTTCGCCTGGTTGGACAGCTCGGTTATGACGCTGGTCGTATCCAAGGTCTCCGGAACCGAGCCGCGTGTGAAATTCCGAATCAACCCCGCTGCAAGCACGTTTGGCCGAAGTGCCGCACGGGCGAGCGCATCGGGAAAGTATTCGTCCGCAGTCATGGGCACTTGCAGCAGGTTGGGGTCGCGCTGCCTTGGATCGGCCTCCGCAAACGCCCCCGCTTCAGGCGGCGGCGCGGGATTCTTGCCAGGCTGCTCGCGTCCGCCGTCCTTGGTTGCCGTGGTTATACTGCCGGCATTCCGTTTTGCCGGAGCGCGTGTCTTGTCCCTCGAAGAAGTCCTTCGCATCGTCGCCTCGTCCGTTGGCATCGTGTTCATCGCCTACCTATCGGAGCGGAGCCGCAGCAAGACCGCCGCTCGCGATGCCGCCCGCCGTCGTGAGCGGACCGAGAAGGCGGAGGACTTCGGGCGGAAGGTCGGCCGATACGTTCGGAACCTGCTCCGAAAGCGCATTGGAAACTACCCGCGAATTACGCACCGGCGAGACTACCTGCGAGCCAATCGCCAGCGCTGACGGCATGCCGGGAATCGATCGCATCAGGTTGAACAGCGTCGATGCGGTGTTGCTGGTGTTGACGGGCGCCGTCGTCGGAACCGCGTTGATGTAGGCGGCCACCCGTCCCAGCGCCTGAATCTTGTTCACCTCCTCAGGCGCGAAGAACGCCTTCAGCTTGTCGGTGCCCATCGTCCGGATGGCCCGGTTCAATCGCTCGGGCGAAAGGACGCGATCGCCGGTGACGTTCTCGCCCAGTGCGGATCGAGCCAGCGCTGCGCCGATCTGGTTCCGGGCCTCCTGGAATGCTCCCGGGTCGGCCCGGCTCAGCATCGCGGCGAGCTCCTTGGCCTCATTCGTCTTCGCTCCGAGCACAAACTTGCGTACGAAGTCGTCGGCAGCAACCTCGTCGTCTGCTGCGGCCTTCAACGCTGGAATTGCATCGTGCAGCCGGAATCTCGTGGCTGCCGCCTGGCGCGCGACCGAGTACGGTCCGCCGTCGACATCCGCCGTCGTAACCGCGCGCTTGATCGCGTCCCGAATCTCGCCCAGCGCGTTGTTGATAGCTGGACCATTGCTCCGGTTTTTGTTGATGACCTGCAACACATCCTCGGCGTCGGCCACCGTCACGACCTTGCGCTGCGTGCCGGACAGGAGCCCCATCTGCTCGAGCCTGGACGCAACCGGCGCCGGTACGTTCTTGGTGCCGTAGTCCCGCAGGATGTTGGCGTAGTCCTGCGACAAGCCGGTCAGGTTGAGTTCGGATCGAGCCGCCGCGGACCCGCGCGCCGTCTGGTACAGGCCGGACACGTTCTGCCGCATGGCATCGTCGGCAGTCTTCAGGGCCGACGAGATTTGCTGCCCGGCTGGGTACGCCTCCGCCGCCCGTCCAGCACCCAGGTCGTCATCGAGGATCCCGGTCAGGCGCTGGTTCTGCTGCTCAAAGCGCTGCAAGAGCGGCTCACCGGCGCCGGCGACGCCGCGCAGGTTCCGCTCGGCCGCGAACTGGTTCGGGTCGCGGGTCAGCTGACCCTGCGTAAGCTTCACGCCAACGGCATCGGCGTCGGCCTTGCGCAGCAACGCCGCAGCGTCGAGCTTCTGGCCACGGCGCGGCGCATCGGCCACCTGCTTGCGAAGCGATTGGAGCACCGGCGGCGGAACGCCTTCGATCGACTGGCCCGCGTCCTGCAGCGATTGGGCAAGGACGGCATCGGCATTCGCGGCAGCCTTGGCACCGCCGGCTGTGCCAGCGAACCGGCTGACATTGCGGGCGATCACGTCACCGAGCTTCGACAGGGCGGGCGTCAGAACCGCCCCTGTGGCCAAGCCTAAGCCAGTCTGAGCAGCCTTCGTCGCGGCGAAGGACTGGTCCGGCCCGATCTCGGTGACGGGCTGTAGCGCGCCTCCTGCAGCGCCTGCGGCGGCTCCAGTGATGGCCTTTCCCGCGAAGCCCATCCTGGATGCGATCGGAAGCAGGCGGCCGGCCGTAAGATTGACCGGATTGGCGATGCTGCCGACGACCCGGCCCCAATCAACGCCGGGGTCCGGCTGGCCTGTTGCGGGGTCTATCGGCGCGGTTGCCAGGCGGGCGGTCTGATGTTCCTGTTCGTCGCGCGCCACCAAGCGGTCGACGCCTTCCACCCCGGACGAATAGGCCACCGGCAACCCCAAGTCCGCCAGGAAGTTCCCGAAGTCATCTACGATCGCGCCAATCCGATCCGGCACTGCGCGTCGAAGCATCTGCGCCCCTGCGTCGATCGGATCACGCGTCGCCTTGATGTAACCGCCCGCAAAGCTGCCGCGAATTTTCTGATCGAGCGTAGGCGACGCCGGCGCGGCTGCCGCGGACGACATGCTGGGCGCCGCCGGCATGGAGCGCTGGCGCGTGATCTCTCCGGCGATCGTCTGAGCTGCCTCCGTATCACCCGCCCGATCGGCGTTGACGAGCGCCGTCTCCAGTTCCTGCATCGTTGCCATTACCGGCCTCCGCTGTACTTACGAACAAGGTCTTCGATGTTTGCGCCGCCGCTCGGTGCGGCCGGCGCGGTAAACGCCGGGAAGCCACCCAACCCGTGGTTCTGGCGGGCGTACTCGTCGGCACGTTGGTAGAGATCGATATTGCGCATCGCCTTGGACTCGAGGAACGCGATCAGGGCGTCCCGGGCTTGCGGACTCGTCGCCAGCTGTGGGATCGTCTTCGCGATGAAGTCGCGGTCCGCGTTGCTCGGGTTGGCGCCGAGCTGCTTGATGCTGTCGAGCACGAGCTTGCTTGCCTCCGCATCGAAGAGCTGCGAGCCGGGAAGGCCCCTCGGCGTGAAGCCGGTCAACCCGTTGATCAGGTTCGCCGCCTCCACCTGCAGGTTGGCGGTACCGCCGGAATAGACCCCGCGTCGCACCGCGTTGCGAAGGTTGGTCACCGTCCCGAGCATTGTCTGCCCCGCTTCGGCGTTCTTGCGCCATTCGCCGATCTTTTCGGCGTCCAGTTTGCCGAGCGCGGTCTCGAAGGCTCGCGGCCCGGCGTTGATCACCGTGTTGCTGGATGCAGGCTGGTGCGTCGCGAGCTTTCGGGCTCGCGCCAGCATTGTCTGGCGGTACAGCGGATTGCTGCGATCGATCCCGAGGTTCGTCAGCAGGCCATCGGGCTCGCCCTGCTTCGCGGCTGGCGTGAAGCTCGCCGGCGCTTCCTCGCCGAAGGAATTGATCTTCACCAGCCCGCGGCGACCGTCCGGCAGGACTGTTTCGCGCTCCGTCGCATGGTACGTCGGCAAGAGCTTGCTGTATTCCAGCGCCTTGTTGCGGTACTTCTCTGACGCGTCGATCACGCCCGCGGCTTCCAGCTGGTCAGCGGCGTGGTTCAGGTAGTCGATCCGGCTCTGAATCGCGGCGGAGCGACCTTGCGTGACCTGTTCCGCGGTGTACCGCTGCCGCGGCGCCGGAGCCGGAGCCGGAGCAGTCAGCGGGTTGACGCCGGTGGCATCCATACGCGCACCAGCATCGACGGTCGGCCCCGTCTGCATCGGGTCGCCGGTGTCGCCCGCTGCAAGCTCGGCCATCTCCCCGAGCCGCGTCTGCCGGCGCACTTTCTGCATGGCGCCGGTGATTTGCGCCATGCTCAGCATCTGCTTGAGCTCCTGCGTACTGGAGGCCGTGTTCCGGTCCGCGGCGGCGTAGTAGGCGCCCAGGCCGGGAAGGTCATACAAGGCACTGCTGCGTGGCATCGTGTTGCTCCTCGTGGTCAATGAAGCTGCTGCGGCGGTACTTCGGTCGCCGGGTCGTTCGTTGCTGCAACGGTTTCGCTTGCCGCTGGCATGCGCAAACCGAATTCCGCCGCGATCAGTTCGCGAAGCGAGATCGCGAAGATGATCTGCCCATCCGACCAAGTCGCGGCCTCGGTCAACAGGTCCAGGAGCGCATCGACGTTGAGGGTCGCAGGCGATTCCGCGGGAAGCTGCTCGCGGACGACGCGCAGAACCGTGACGGCGACGACGTAGTACGACTTCGCACGCGTCCAGGCGTCAGGTGCGATTCCGATGTCGTAGCAGAGGCGGTCGACGGGTTCCATGGGCTCAGACTCTGTTTTTTTCACGATGCGTAAGCCGGTTGCCGGCCGGCCTCGCGGCCGTTGCTCGCCTGGCGCCGCTTGCGCACTTCGTACAGGCTCATGGCGCGGTTCACCGTGATCGAGAGCCCCGTACGCTCCTGCCCATCCTTGCCGGTCCACGTCCGCAGCGAGCCGGCGCCGGAGAGGCAGAGCTCGTCGCCTTTCTTCGCGGCCATGACAACGTCCACCGCGTCGCCGAACACGATCGCGTTGACGATGAGCGAGTCCTCGTCCGTCGCGCACCGCAGCGAACACAGCGCGAACGGCTTGCCGCTCGATCCGATGCGCTGCTGCGGGTCGTTCACCAGCGTGCCTTGTGCCATCACCGCGATGCTCATTGCCGGATTCCTCGGCTGCCTGCCCAATGCCCGCACAACACACCCCCTACTACGTAGGGGGGTGTGTGTGTTGGGCGCTCTTTGGGCGCATTTTGTGCGGTTTTTGTGCAGCGTTTTGGGCGGATCATTCGGACACCTCCATCAGGCCGAATTTTGGGTCCCGGTTGGCGTACCGGCCGACCTCGCCGCGCTTCAACTTCCCGTCGTTCATGAGCTCGCGCATGGCGTCCTCGAGCTCGGCCCGAAGCAGTCCATCGTTCAGCTTGTGCTCACCGATCAACTTCGGCAGGTAGTTCTGGCCCTTGGCATCGGAGACGGTCTTGCCCATGACGACGAACTTGCGCATGGCATCGAGGGTGACTCCGCGGGCCTTCCGCCGCCGGAGCATGTCCACCACGCCGGTGGACCCGACCTCGATCTGCTCGGGAACGAGCACGCCGTTGTCAAAGGTGAACCTTCGCCAATCCTTGCCGCTGTAGTTGGTCTTGCGCTTGGCGAGTACCCGCGGGCGGGTATCGACTTCCTCGTCGGCCTCGGACTGCTTCTCGTCCGGGAGGCGATCCCCCAGGTACCAGCGCATCCGAACGGCGTTTTCCCAGGCGGTCGAGCCGGAATACTCGGAGCCGGCAGCCTTGGCGGGATGACCCATGATCACCGGGGCGAAGTCGGTGTGCCGCGCACAGCCGAAGATCCCGTTCACGTACCGGGTTGCCTGGTGGCGATCGTTCTCCTTCGCGGCATAGGTCTGCGCGATGTTGTCCAGGAAGAAGACATTGATACGCCAGTCGTTGATCTGCTCTTCAAGTTCGGCGAGTAATGCCGTGAATCCCGGCTGGTCGTACGGCGCCGCGAATAGCGTGTTGTCGAGACCCCGCCTTGGGATCAGGTAGAACTTTTCATTGAGGTCCTCCATGTCGATATTGAGGTAGGTCGCGATGTCGATTGCTCGGTTGCCGAGCTCATCCTTGCCATCCTCGCAGGCCCACATCAGAACGCGCCATTCGCGCTCTACGGGAGCCAAGATGCCTTTTCCGATCGAAAGTGCTGTGCCGAGCTGCTGAGCGAGCAGCGTCTTGCCGATGCCGCCTGCGCCCGCGAAAAGCATCGGGTCGGGGGACATCCATTCGGTCATGATCCAGCGTCGCGGTTGCTTGCCCGTACGCTTCACTTCGCCCCAGTCGAGCGGCGATACCTTGACGATCACGGCGGGCGGTACGGGCCGCCCAGGAGCCGCTGTAGCGCTTTCCGAGGGCGAAACCTCGTCCAGGTAGGCCGGAGGCTTCTGCGGCTCTACGCGCGGATTAGAACGCTCCTCGATGAACTGCAGCACCTTGTCGGGCGTCCAGCCTTTCGCGACCGCATCGGCCACATCCCAGCCCTTCGGCTTGTCCCGCACATCGAGGATCGTGCCCTTGCCGATGGTCTTGCGAATCTCTGCGGCTGCCTTCGCGCCGGGCCCATCCGCATCAGGCCAGATCGTGACATCGCGACCGCTGAGCGGCGACCAGTCCGTAGCGTCGACCGCGTTGGCGCCGGCGGACCAGGTCACGACCACGTAGCCGAGCTCAACCGCGGCGTCGGCACACTTCTCGCCTTCGACGATGAGCACTGGCGCATTCGGTTTGGCGGCAAGCCGGTCCAGGCCGTACAACGGTCTCGGTCGCGGATACGATCGGCATACCCACGCCTTCGAATCCAGGTCCCAGGATCAGGGCTTCACGGCGACTTTGGCGCCGTCCGGGCCGTTGTATCGCGCGACATGGAAGAGGGGATCGCCGGTCGCATTGCGGTAGCACTAGGTCGCACCCGGCTTCCCGAGCTTCGGGTCGACCATGGACGGGGCCGACGCGTCCTTCGGCGGTTTGCCCACCGGCACCGCCGGGCGTTTGCTCGCCACCGAAGGAGCAGCGTCGCGCGCGTAGCCGTTCAGCAAACCGCGCGAGGCAAGCGCATCGCGGACGGCGTCCTGCGAGCAGCCGGCGCGGCAATTCCAGAGCAGCTTGCCATCGACTTCATCGAGCTTCAGGCTGGGCTTCTGGTCGTCGTGCACCGGGCACAGGCCGACCCAGCCTGAGCCATCCTTGCGGGCGCCTCCGAGGGCGGTGGCGATCTGCTCCACGTTCAAGTGAACCACCCGTCGGCGATGAGTCGGCGCTCGGCTTGTTCGTAATCGCGTCGCCACGCCTCGAACTCGAGGCCGCCAGCCGCCTGCCAAGCGCGGCCGCAGCCGACGAAGAGCCAGCCGCGCTGCGTCGCGAGTTCCATATGCTGCCGCCAGTCGGGCGCCTGGATGTGCGAGAGCAGCTTCGGCATCTCGACAGCACCGCCGGGGATCGCGATGCCGATGCTGTCGGCCTGGGCACGGACGAGTTCGTCGATACTCATCGGCGCCCCCGATTGTCATCGGCGGGGTTCTGTTGGGCTGCCCAGGCGTATAGCTGACCGAACAGGCTGCACCGGTCGAGGCGTCGCCCAACGGCGTGCCCCATGAGCGCCAGAACGCCAAACCTTCCTGCCCGAGATTGCGCCCGGGCGCGCGTCGCATGGTGTTTCGCATGACGACGCCTCAGGCTGCCTGCGCTTCGCGCGCGTCGGCTTCGGTGGTCGACTGTACGGGAGCGCCGATCGCGGTCAGCACGTCCGCCTTGCGATAACGGATTAGTTTGCCGATCCGTACGAATTTCAACCCTCGGCCGCGCCAGCGGTCCGCTTGCAGCTTGGCCTCGGAGCAGTCGAGGACTGCTGCGATCGTCGATTCAGAGTGAAGGGATTCGGCCGGTGCGCCCCAAAATGCTGCTACGGAGTAGCCGGCATTGCCTACGAAAGCAGGCGGGGTCGCAAGCGATTCGG
>WHTS01000140.1:10169-14300 GCA_009377585.1 Betaproteobacteria bacterium | reverse complement strand
TGAGGAGGGTTCGATTTTCGTCGCCTGCGGTTGTGTCCTCGACTCGACTCTGAAGAGCGCGCTCTTCCGAACGAGGCGCGCCGAAGGCGTTCGAGCCGGACAAATCCCTAATCAGTACGACGACCTGTCGGGCAGGTATCGTCGATCTCGCAAGCAATAGGGAGAACGTATGAAGAATCGCCGGTCAACCTATTCGCACTGCTGCTCGCACTGGCAAGCACCGGTGCCGGCGCGTATCCGACAAAGCCGGTGCGTATCGTCGTTCCCTTCGCCGCCGGCGGCGGCGGCACGGACAGCTTGGCGCGCCTACTGGGCCAGAAGCTAACAGAGGCGTTGGGGCAGACCGTTATAGTGGATAACCGCCCCGGTGCGGGAGGCACGATAGGCACAGAACTCGCCGCGCGAGCTGCGGCCGACGGTTACACGCTTCTGATGGTCAATGCGGGCCACGTCATCAACCCCCATATCTATAAGAAGCTCCCTTACGACAGTGTCAAGAGCTTTGATCCGGTCGCGCTCATTGCCACGGCATCGTACGTTCTTGTGGTTCATCCCTCGGTCCCAGCGAAGTCGGTGAAGGATTTGATCGAGCTGGGCAAGGCTCGTACCGATCTCTCGTTCGCATCCTCCGGCATCGCCAGCACGCCGCATCTCGCCGGGGAACTCTTCAGCACTATGGCCGGCATCAAGATGACGCATGTGCCGTATAAGGGCGGCGGCCCGGCCAACACGGCGCTCGTTTCCGGAGAAGTGTCGTGCTATTTCGGCAGCGTCTCCGGCGCGCTGCCGCATATCCGCTCGGGCCGCACGCGGGCGCTAGCGGTGACCGGCGTCAAGCGCTCGCCGGCGCTTCCGGCCGTGCCGACGATTGCCGAGGCCGCTTTGCCGGAATACGACATCACCGGCTGGTTCGGCATGCTGGCGCCGGCGGGCACTCCGCAGGAGGCAGTGGCCACGCTGAACCGGGCACTAGGAAAAGCGTTGCAGCAGCCTGACGTAAGAAAGCGGCTCCTTGAACATGAAGGGGCTGATCCCGCCGGCGGTTCGGCCGCAGAGTTCGCGCAGTTCATCAGCGCCGAGCTTAGGAAATATGCCGAAATCGCACGGATCTCCGGCGCGCGACTCGAGTAAGGCATGCGCCTTGCCATGTACCAACCTGCGCGCGAGCGCCAGTGCAAATGGCGAATCGGTGCTGCCATCGACGGCTTCATGCTCGATCTTGAAGCCGCGATAGCAGCATACAACCGTGAGGAGACCGCCGATGCTCCGGCCGTCGACCTACCCGCCAACATTCTCGAGCTGCTGCGTCGGGGAGATGAGGCCTTGGAGGCTGTGAGGCGCGTGCACGAGTGGGCGCACAGTTGTCGCACCGCGACTCCAGACACGCGGATGTTTATACCACTCGACGATTGCGTGCTGGACGCTCCACTGCGCCCCGGCAAGTTGATCACGCTCGCACGCAATTATCACGAGCACGTGGTCGAGCATGGACTCACGCATACGGGTAACGTGCCATCGGCGTCCATCAAAGCCTCCTCCTCGTTGACTGGCCCCTATGACGACATCGCCAGGCCAACGGTGGAGCGCCAGCTTGATTACGAAACCGAGCTCGCCGTCGTGATCGGCCGGCGATGCAAGAACGTGCCGCAGGCACGAGCCTACGAGGTCATAGCCGGCTACACGGTATTGTGCGACATCGTCGCGCGTCAGGTGCTGAAGATCGAGCGCGCAGCAGGCAATCAGTTCCTGGGAAAGATGTTCGATTCGTTTGGGCCGCTCGGTCCGTGGCTCGTGACCAAGGACGAAGTGCCCGCCCCCATGAACCTGACGATCAGGACACGCGTGAACGGCGAGTTGCGCCAGCATAGCAATACCGCCAGGATGATCTGGAACATTCCCCAGCTCGTTGCCTATTTTTCGCAGGCGACCCTGGAGCCGGGCGACATCATCTCCACCGGCACTCCTGCGGGTGTCGCTGCCGCACGCAAGCCGCACGAGTCGCCTTGGTTCCTCTGCCCGGGCGATCTGATCGAGTGCGAAGTTGAGGGTGTGGGCTTGCTCCGCAACCGCGTCGTCGAAGACACGAGTGGTCCGGCAAGCTGGGATTGGACGGCCCAATGACCCTCAATTCTTGCCGGCCAGGCGAGGCCCAGTCGTTCATCGTTCAATGGAGGATGCAATGAAGATCACGCAATTGAGTAACGTGATGGGTGCCGAGGTGACGGGCGTTGATCTTAGCCAACCTCTTAGTTCAAACGATCGTCGGCAGCTGTACCAGGCGTTTCTCGACCACTTGCTGTTGTGCGTGCGGGACCAGCGCTTCGCGGACGTCGGAGTCTTTCTCGACGCAGCACGCAACTTCGGCGAACCGAAGGTGCAGCATCTCGAGTCCTACCGCTCCGACAAGAATCCCGAGGCGGGAGTTGTTTCGAGTGAGGACCGGGACGTCAAGGACGGCAAGCGGATCATTCGCGGGACGATGTTCCATACTGACGAGAGCTTCATCGCGGCGCCGCCCAAGGCGACGGTTTTGTACGCGGTGCAGATCCCCGGGCGTGGCGGCGACACGCGTTACGTCAACATGAGGAGGGCTTACGAAGCGTTGGACGACCGCACGAAGGAAGAGATCGACAAGCTGACGGCGATTCACTACTACGGCAAGAAGCGTGAAGGCCGCAAAGTGCCTTCGCTCACCGATGAGCAAATGAAGAGCACGCCGCCAGTGGAACATCCCGTCGTGCGCAAGCACGAAGAGACCGGCGTCAAAGCGCTCTATGTGCACGAGACGATGACCGACTACATCGTCAGTATGGAACCTTCCGCAAGCGAAGCGCTGTTGCGGCGCCTCTATGACCATAGCGCGCACAACCCCCAGTTCCAGTACCACCATCAATGGCGCACCGGTGATTTTGTTATTTGGGATAACCGAGCGACATTGCACGCTGCAACGGCGGACTACGCGGAAAACGAAAGACGCCTGATGTATCGCACCATGATCAAGGGCAGGCCGACACGTTGATGCGTCGGACGTGCGCGGTCGCCGCCGTCGTGATTCGTGGCATTGCGTCGCAATTGGCGGGAAATTGTGCTTCGATGCCTACCAAGCAAGCGGGCAATCGTAGCGGGACAATGACCGCACATGCGATACGCGGTAATGCGGTATCGTTCTTCCTGGGTGAGCTGGTGATACGTCATGGGTGCAACCCCTTCCCTGGCCGGATGAGGAGGCAGCCAGTGTCACCGCTCCCCACCTCGATTCAAAGGGTGTTGCACTTACTTTGTGAATCCGCGCTTCCTTAATCCAAGAAAGAATCAGACTCGACGCCCGAGCAGGAACTGCTGCGTCCGCTTTGCGACATTCCTGCAAAGTCCATCCCGATCTTAGCCGACACCGAATGTCCGCCGGCACCCTTTCGGGCGCGAGGTTCCGGTATACGGACTGCGCCCGATCGAGTGGCGAGAGCCCGAGCAGCGCATGCTATGCTCGATCGGTCCATTGGGAGAGTGAGTTGCAATGAAGCGTTGGGTTCTGTGCGTTTACGGGCTTGCGTTGAGCGTGGGGGTCGGCACGCTGCACGCGCAGTCTTATCCATCGAAAGCAGTGCGGATGATCGTGCCGTTTCCGCCGGGCGGCGGCACCGACTATACGGCGCGGCTCATCGGCCAGAAGCTGAGCGAGCTCTGGGGCCAGCCGGTCGTGATCGAGAACCGCCCGGGCGCGAGCACCATCATCGGCTCCGATCTCGTGGCGAAGGCTGCGCCCGACGGGCACACGCTCATCATGGGCTCGGTGAACCACACCATCAACCCCCATCTCATCGCGAAGTTGCCGTACGACACGATCAAGGATTTTTCTCCGATCACCGTCTGCGTCACCGCGTCGTACGTGCTGGTGGTGCATCCGTCGCTGCCGGCGAAGTCCGTCAAGGAGCTCATTGCACTCGCCAAGGCCCGACCGGGAGAGATCAATTATTCGTCGAGTGGAAGCAGCGGTCCGCAGCACCTCGCCGGAGAGCTCTTCAAGATGATGGCGAAGGTGGATATCACCCACGTGCCCTACAAGGGCGGCGGCCCCGCTGTCACCGCCCTCGTGGGCGGTCACGTGCAGATGCAGTTCTCCACGCCGGTGTC
>WHTS01000140.1:0-9572 GCA_009377585.1 Betaproteobacteria bacterium | reverse complement strand
ATCTACGCGACCGATGGCATACGCACCACCGGTCATTCGAGAGTCGGCCAGGACAACGTGCCGCGCGAGAACGCCGCGGTTCCCGAGCGCCTGTATGCCGCAGGAGGCGTGCTGCTCGGCAAGCTTTCCACGCACGAGTTCGCGCACGGCGGCCCGGACTTCGACGCGGCATGGCCTCCGGCGCGCAATCCATGGAACCCCGAGCATTCCACCGGCGGGTCGAGCAGTGGATCCGGTGCAGCCGTTGCGGCTGGATTCACCCTTGCCGCGATGGGCACCGATACCGGCGGATCGGTACGCAATCCGGCTGCGTGCTGCGGGGTGGTCGGCCTCAAGCCGACCTTTGGCCTCGTCAGCCGGTACGGCGTGATCCCCAACTCGTGGAGCTACGACCACTGTGGCCCGCTCGCCTGGACGGTCGAGGATTGCGCGATCGTGCTCGATGCCATCGCGGGCTTCGACACGCGCGACGGCGCGAGCGTCGAGTACCCGCGCGTGCCGTATCGTGCGCCGCTGACCGGCGACGTGCGCGGCCTGCGCATCGGCGTCATCCGCCACTTCTGGGAAGAAGACCTGAAGGTGAGCGAGGAGGTCGCCGCTGCGATGGGTGCCGCGATCGACGCCTTCCGGCAACTCGGCGCCACGCTCGAGGATGTGCGCATGCGCCCGCTGCAGCACTACCTGGACGTAAAGATGGTCATCGCCGAGGCCGAGATCTTCTGCGTCCACCAGCCGGATCTCATCGCGCGGCCAGGCGAGTTCGGCAAGCCTTTCCTCGCCCAGACGCTGGCGGGCTGTTTGTTCGACGCCGTCGATTACGTTCAGGCTCAGCGCGAGCGTCAGCGCATTCTCGCCGAGATGGAGCCGCTCTACGAGAAGTACGACGTCCTGTTGACGGTGAGCTCTGCGCCTGCAGCGCGATTCGACAGGATGTCCGCGTTCAGGTCGTGGATCCAGCCGAACATCCACACCGTGTTCAGCGTGACCGGAGGTCCTGCACTCGTGCTCTGCAACGGCTATGGCAAAGGCGGCTTGCCGCTCGCCATGCAGATCGCGGGGCGCCCCTTCGACGATGCGACGGTGCTGCGAGCCGCCCACGCCTACGAGCGGGTGGCGGATACACGCACACGGCGCCCGAAGCTCACGCCGGGCGCCGCCCGGGTGCCGGTGATGCCGCCCACGCTTTCATCGGGGAAGCCGGTCGACGACGCGAGCCGCAGGTTCGCCGCAGAGCGCGCGCGCCGCGCCGGCCTCACCTTGAACGACGAGCAGATCGAGTTGCTGGCCGAGGTCGTGCCTTACGCGGAGGCCATGGCGAAGCGCATCGGGCGCGATTTTTCGCGCGACGAAGAGCCTGCGACGGCTTTGCGGTTACGCAGTCGAACCGCGGCCGAAAGCAGGTAAGGCATCGGAAGGACGCATCCGGGTCGATGGGAGCCGAACGCTGCCGCAAGCCGCCGCTCGATTCACCTTCGCCGGATGATCTGGGGGTGCTGTACGCGCAGAAGTGGGAGAACCCGGACATCTATTCGCCCTTCAACGTGACGGGCAGTCCGTCGCTGGTGGTCTGCAAATGGCTACTCGAAGAAGGGGCTGCTGCCGCTGGGCATGCAGATCGCAAGCCGGCCCTTTAACGAAGCTGGGGTGTTCCGCTTCGGGCACGCCTACGAAAACGCGACCGCCTGGCGCAGCCGTCGCCCGCAACTGGTGCCGGGCGCGAAAGTGATCGAATTGAAAGCAGCGCAACCCAAGTCCGTGCAGGGGGGTGGATGTGCCGGCGGACGTGAAGGCGCAGGTCGATGCCATGATTGTGCGAGCGGGGCTGCGCTTGAACGACGCACAACGCGCCATGCTCTATGAAGTCGCGCCGACCGTGATCGATACGGCGCGCCGTATCCGGGGCAAGCATTCTCACGCGCGCTATGACGAACCGGCGAATACCTTCCGGTTTGATTGAGCATGGATGCGTATTGCCAATTGCGCGCGGAAAGCCGTTTTCAGCGGCTAGCACAATGAAAGCCCGCGGCTTTGCCCGGGACGGTTCTCGCTCGCCCGGCATGCGCGCACTCTGGCGGTTGGAAGTCCAACCGGAGGCGAATCACGGCGAACGAAGCCAAGCGCAACTGCATGTGGGTGACCGAGCGTCGGGAGGAAGGGTGAAACCGACGCGGGAGCACATTTTAAAGCTCGGGCACTGTTGCACCGAGTTGCGCACGTTTGATGTCCGCCCCGTGCATCGCTCTCAACATCAGGTCGCGGTCGAGGTGAGGTGCGAAGAGCGACAGAAAACATTCCCACCGATCGCGAAAGGAAGCCATGCTTCCGGCGCGGTGCGCGATTTGAAATCCGTGGGCGTTGTACCGATTTCTGCACTTGCTCGCGTTGCCGCGCAGCCAATCCGGGCGATGGCGTAGTAGGATCGATGCGTCGTCGGTAAACTCGAGGGAAGCATGAGAGCCTTATGCGCAATCTTCATCGTCGCCGCCGCAGTTTCGGGTTGCGCGACAACGGTCCCAATGTCCAAATTCAACCTCGAAGAAGCGACCGTCGCGAGCGTGCATCAAGCGCTTTCGAGCGGCGTACTCACGTGCACGCAGTTGACCAGGCTCTATATTGAGCGCATCGCAGCGTACAACCTCAAGGGGCCGCAGCTGCGCGCGATCCTAACCGTGAATCCGAAAGCGCTTGAGATCGCAGCCGAGATGGACAGGCGATACAAAGCGAATCCTTCTGGGGTAGGCGCGCTTCACTGCATCCCGGTCATCCTCAAGGACAACTTCAACACCGTCGACATGCCGACGACCGCAGGCAACGTCAGCATGAAGGATTCGATACCGCCTGCGGACGCCTTTACCGTCGCGAGCATGCGCAAGGCGGGCGCGCTCATCCTGGCCAAGTCCAATCTCCAGGAGTTCGCGCGAGGCGGGATGTCGGTTAGCAGTCTCGGTGGGCAAGTACTCAATCCGTACGATCTCACGCGCACGCCGGGCGGCTCGAGCGGTGGGACCGGCGCCGCAATCGCGGCAAACTTGGCGTTGCTCGGCACCGGGAGCGATACGGGCCAATCGATCCGCTCTCCGGCATCCGCCAATAGTCTCGTCGGCATACGCCCTACGCGAGGCTTGGTGAGTCGCGCCGGCGTCATTCCGAACAGTCTCACCCAGGACGAGATCGGACCGATCACTCGCACGGTCACCGACGCGGCCGTATTGCTCGATGTGATGGCTGGCTACGATCCGGCGGACCCGATCACCGCTTTCAGCAACGGCCGGATACCGAAGAGCTATACCCACCTGCTGGACCGCAACGCGCTCAAAGGCGCGCGCATCGGCGTCATGACGGACCTCATGGGCAAAGAAGCGCGCCATCAAGAGGTCAACAGGGTGATGGAAGACGTCATAGCAAAAATGCAGTCGCTCGGCGCTACCATTGTGCGGTTTGACATCCCCGAGTACGCAAAGCTCGCAGGGACGGTGTCCACGTCGCGGTACGAGGCGCGCACGGTGATGGAAAGGTACTTTGCTACGCTAGGTCCGAATGCGCCGGTGAAGTCTTTCGCCGACCTCGTCGCTGCGAAGAAGTCGGCGGTCCAGAAGACGCTCGAAGCCGAGCTCGCGATCGCCGACGGCATGAACAGCCAAGTCTACAAGGATCGCATGCTCAATCGCGATAAGCTGCGTCTGGTGGTTGCCAGCAAGATCGCGGAGCTCAAACTCGATGCGATCCTCTATCCGCTCCAGAAAATCCTGGTCGCGAGAGTGAGCGATGCGAATCAGCTTGAGCGCAATGGCACGCTGTCGAACGGGACGGGCTTTCCCGCCGTAACCTTCCCGGGTGGTTTCTCGACACCGTCCGCGTCGGCTCCGCTCGGCGTGCCTGTCGGCGTCGAGTTGCTCGGACTCGATTACTCGGAAGCGAAGCTCCTCGCCTACGCCTACGCTTTCGAGCAGGCGTTCAACCCGCGCAAAGTGCCGGCGAGCACGCCCAGGTTGCCGAACGAGCTGTAAAGGTCGCGGATCAGGTGTAATCGGCTGCAAATGGACCGCGGGAATCGACCGGAAGCAGCCGAAAGCAGGGCGCTTCGGTTCTCCCACTGCGCAAACTCTGAGGCGAATGCGCGCTGCGCGCATCATCCCCTGACGCACACGACGCCGGGCACCCTCAGAGCTTCAGCGTAAGTTGCTTTTCCGCGAACTCGCGCGGCTCATCTTCGAGCGGCGGCGATACGGTGTCATTCCAGCGGTTCAGAAAGCCGTTGATCGAAATCACCATGGTGATCTCGACGATCTGCGACTCCGTCCAGTACTGCTTCATGCGGGCGAACAACTCATCAGTTACGGCGTTGGGCTGCGAGGCGCCGGCCACTGCGAAATCCAGTGTAACGCGCTCCCTTTCGTCGAATAGCGGGCTCGTGCGGTAATCATCGAGGGCATTGACCTTTTCAATGTCGATGCCCGCGGCGTGCGCGGACTCCGCGGCATGAATCATCGAATACCGGCTGCCATGCGTGCGGCCGCATATGAACGCCACCATGCGCTTCAGTCCCGGGTGCACCTCGCTCGCGGGATCCCACACCGAGGAGGCGAGCTGGGCAAGTCCTTTGACGAAGCGCGGCGTGCGGCACATGACCAGCACGGTGCTCGGTACGTACCCCAGAAGTTTCTGAAAGCGCTGCACATGTTCCTGCAGTTCGGGGATGGCGTCAGGCGCCAGCGGTTCGAGTCTTGCCATGCGGCGGGAGCTCCTGTCTGGTTGGTTGGGGAATTATTGGGGCGTCACACCCGAGATCCTGACGACTTCTTTCCACTTCGCAATTTCCGCCTTGACGAAGGCGCCGAGTTCGGCCGGTGTAGACGAGACCGCGTCTATGCCGACGTTTGCCATGCGCTACTTCAACGTCGAAGTGTCGAGGACTTTGACCAGTTCGGCATTGAGCCGGCTGATGATGTGCTGAGACACACCGGCGGGCACGAACATGCCGTACCAGATCGTGACCTCATAACCCGGCACGCCGGATTCGATGACGGTCGGCACGTCGGGCAACTGCGGGCTGCGCTTGGCGGAGGTGACCGCCAGCGTGCGCAGCTTGCCGGACTTGATGTACGGCAACTGGCTCGTCACGCTGGCCGATGCGGTGTCGATTTGTCCGCTCAGCAGAGCGATGGTGACCGGTCCCGAACCCTTGTACGGCACATGCAGCATGTCGGTCCCGGTGATCGACTTGAGCAGTTCCATCGCGAGGTGCGGCGAGCCGCCTACTCCGGTGACCCATAGCGTATCTTGCCTGGATTTGCCTTGGCGTAAGCGATGAATTCCTTGAAAGTCCTGGCAGGGACTGAGGGATGTACCACGAGCACATTGGGCGTCGTCCCAAGCATGGAAACCGGCGCGAAGTCCTTGACGGGATCGTAGGGCAGGTTCTTCAGGACGGCCACGTTGATTCCGTGGGTGGAAATATTGCCCATCAGCACCGTGTAGCCGTCCGGCTGCGCGCGAGCCGCGATGGACGTCCCCAGCGTGCCGCCGGCACCCGGGCGGTTGTCCACCACCACCTGCTGGCCCAGCGCTTCACTCAGCGCACTGGCGACAATGCGCGCGCTGATGTCACTGCCGCCGCCCGGGGCGTTGGGCACGATGGCGCGTAGGGGCCGCGAAGGATAGTCGTCCACGGCGCCTGCGCTGACCGTTCCGGGGCCGCTGACAAGCAGTGGCATGCCCACCACCGCCGCACCCAGCACCTGCACCAAGAATCTGTTCATGTATCTGCGTCCTCCGGAGTCTTCTTGTGCGCGCGCAAAGTATAACCGCGGCTGCCGGACGATTGCGTCGCGTGCCGGCGATACCTGGCACGCTAGAGCGCTAGACCTCAGCGTGCCCTATGCGGTACGGAACCGTGGAGCATTTCGCCGGTTACGAAGCTGCACTTTGCCGAGTAGGTTGCCAAAGATGGGCCACTATGCCCGCAAGGCTTAGCTCTTCAACGGCAATACGCAGCGCGCGGTATGCTTGCGGCAATGCCGTCTGCGTAGCTCGCCATTCCGACCTTGTCAAAATCATCTCTGGCGGATAGGCCGGCGTTGACCGCACTGCGCTAGACGTGGCGCTGCGCCACGATTTTCCGCATGGAGGCTAGTGTCCCGCCTCGATTTCCATGTCGGATGCGCCCATTATAAACTTGGCACACCCGCGCCCAGGTCGGCCGAGGGATCGATCTGGGATCACCTGCAATAGGCTCAAGCAGCTATTCCGCTTCGGCAACTTTTATAGGAAGTTCCAGCAGTGACCGAGCATAACGTCTCATTCCAGTAGAACGGGAATCCAATCAATGCAAGCAGATCTCCTGCAGGCGCTGCTCACCCTACTGAGTGTGCAGCACTTCCTTTCTCTGCTGGGGGGCACACTCCTCGGTCTGGTCGTCGGCTTTCTGCCGGGGTTGGGTGGCATCGCAGCCCTGTCGTTGCTGCTGCCGTTCGTCTACGGCGGCGATCCGACCCTGGTGTTGCCGATGATGATCGGCTTGCTTGCCGTCACCAACACCTCCGACACCTTCCCGGCCGTGCTGGTGGGCATACCCGGGACTTCCAGCGCGCAGGCGACCATTCTGGACGGCCATGCCTTGGCCCGGCGCGGCGAGGCCGCGCGCGCGCTCGGGGCGGCGTTCTCGGCTTCCCTGCTCGGCGGCCTGTTCGGCGCCCTTATCCTCACGCTATCGATTCAAGTCGCGCGTCCGCTCATTCTCGGCGTGGGTTTCGGGGAGCAATTGATGCTCGTCATCCTGGCGCTCACGATGGTAGGCATGCTGACGGGCGCGAGCGCTGTCAAGGGGCTCATCATGTGCGGCATGGGCCTTCTCGTCGGCAGCATGGGTGCGGCGCCCGCCACCGCCGAAGAGCGCTTGACCTTCGGCACGATCTACCTCAGCGACGGCATTCCGCTGGTGATCATGGGGCTGGCGATGTTCGCCATACCCGAGTTGCTGGACGTACTGCGCAAACGGGTCCAGATCTCTTCCATACCTGAACTCGGCTCAGGCACATTTCAGGGATTCCGGGAAACGCTCAAACACAAGTGGCTGGTCGTGCGCTGCTCCTCGCTCGGGGTGATCATCGGCGCTCTGCCGGGGCTGGGCGGATCGGTTACCAACTGGGTGGCATACGGGCATGCGGTGCAGACGGCGAAAGACCGCTCGTCGTTCGGCAAAGGCGATATTCGGGGAGTGATCGGACCGGAAGCGTCCAACAATGCGGACAACGGCGGCGCGCTGATACCCACGCTCATGTTCGGCATTCCCGGGTCGGCCAGCATGGCCCTGTTTCTCGGCGCCCTCATCTTGATCGGTGTGGAACCCGGAATCGGCATGATGGAGCGCCATCTCGATCTCACCTTCATCATCATCTGGTCGCTCGCAATTGCCAACGTCATCGGGGCCGGGATCTGTCTATTCTTGGCGAAGCCGATTGCGCGACTGACAGTCGTGCCCTTTGCGCTCGTCGCGCCCTTCATGATCGTCATCGTATTCTTTGCCGCCTATCAGGCCACTCGCGCCTGGGAGGATCTGATAGCGCTTTTCGTCCTGGGTATCCTCGGCATGTACATGAAGCGCTTCGGTTGGTCTCGACCCGCCTTTCTCATCGGTTTCGTCCTCTCGATGCAACTCGACGCCTCCGTCTATCAATCGATCCAGGTGTACGGAATGTCCTTCCTAGAGCGCGGTGGCGTGCAGGTGATGCTCGCACTGATCGCCGCTTCGGTTTTCGTGGCGGCGCGCATGAAGCCACACCGCGAGTCGCTTACGGCGGCTGGGCCGCACGCCTCGGCCGGCAAGACTCCGCAAGCGATTTTTCTCGGTCTGCTGATCCTCGCCTGCCTGTACACGATTTATGATGCATGGCATCTCGCGTTCTTGGGTAAAGTCTTTCCCATCTCGGTTGCACTGGTCACCTTGGCGCTGCTCGTTGCGGCTGCTGTTCTGATGACGTTCAAGCGGCCTAATTACGTATTCTTCGACAGCGAGCGTGAATGGGGGAATGCGGACAAGCCCGTACACGGCGACCTTCATTTCCAAGCCTGGATCCTTACGCTGCTCGCAACAATTGCCCTGCTCGGTTTCGTCCTTGGGATATTCACCTACATCACGACCTTTCTGCGGATGAAAGCTGGCTTGAGGTGGCTTTCGGCGATCGGCGGCGCGCTCGGGGCGGTTATCGTCCTGAGCACGTTCGGATACTTCCTGACGTTGGAGTACCCCAAAGGGCTTTTGCAGGCTGTCGCCGCGCTACCGTGGCCATTCGATTGAAAGGCTCGAGGTGGGCCGCTGCTTCGAACGGACGAAATGCACTTGGCAATTCGCGCAAGGAACCCGCCCATGACCTTTGCCTGAATGGCGATTCATGTTCCCGGACCGTGCCCGCTTGTGATTTCGTCTGTACGCCGGTGTGACAGAGGTGGCTCATAAGCACAGGCAAAGAAGAGAAAACGCGTGTGGTGACCGCTTACCATTTTCCAGCGTTGTCCGAGGTATCAAAAACCCGGCGGGTCAGTCCGCAGCCGCACCCTTGTACCGGATCTCGGCGAGTCGCCAGCGCTTACGGCATTCAAGAGGCGCTCGTCTCCGACCGGTGTCCTTGCGGTCGACAGTATCGCTGCGCCAAAGCCAGCCGAAAGTTCCGCCACGACACCATTGGGTCATGGTCGTCTCGTGACAATAGCTCACTACTGTCCGGTTAAAAGTTGACCAGAATCAGTTGGTGCGCATGGTTGGGCGGGTCGGCTTGAGACTGGACGGGCTGCAAGGCGCATGAAATCTCGATTTTCTCGAAGACCGAGACCGACAAGATCTGTAGACATGTATAGAGCGAGGCGTCGAGATGAAGCGCCTTCTTGACGATGGTGATGAGCACGTAGGTGGCGACTGCACACCAGCCTTGGGTCTTTACGGCGTTTTCGCTGGTGCCCATGAAATGCTTGATGCGCAGATGCTGCTTGATCCACTTGAACGAAGGTCCGACATACTACCCACCAGCACTCTGCATGCGGAAGTTGTAGTTCGATACCGCTTCCACCCTCGGGCAGGCGAGCGATTTCGGATTGCGCGCCGGCTCCTGGTGCATGACGAGATTTGCTTTGTCGTGCACACGGCCGAGGGCACAAACACCGAAAGGCAACCGCTTGCCGTACCGGCCTGGATGACGGAGGCGGCCTCAGCACAGTGTGAGATCGTAAATGTCGCCAGCATTCCCGTAACGGTACTTGCCGAGCTGCGTGGTCTCGTCGACGCTGCCCTATCCTCTCTTGAGCCCACGGGGGCCCAAGGAGGACGTGATGCGCGCACACAAGGTTCAGCAACGAGATCTGTTCGACGACCATTCGCCGGCGCCGGGGCCAGCGCTACCACCGGAAGTTCTGGAGGAAGCACTGCAGATCTTGACGGGGTGGCTGCACGCTCTGAGCAAAGCGATGGTTCAAGGGAGCAGCGATGAACAAGATCGGCGCTGACCATCTGACGCGACGCGCGTGCGTATACATCCGCCAGTCGACGCTCGATCAGGTACACAACAACCTGGAGAGCCAGC
>WHTS01000139.1 GCA_009377585.1 Betaproteobacteria bacterium | reverse complement strand
GCTAGCCGATATCCGACATTGATGCCGAGGAGCCCCTTTCGGGCGAAGTAGCGCGCAACATTGCTGTAGATCTGAGCATTCACGTCGCGCGCGCCGCGGATAAATGCACCACCGTGCACGAACATCACGACCGGCATGCGGCTGCCGCCTTCCGGTTGGTAAATGTCGAGCTTGTGGCGCTCGTGTGGCCCATACGCAATGTTGCGCGTCGCGCGCACACCGCGGTCCGGTTGGCGTTCCAGCAGAGGCGTATAAGTCTGGACCACGAGGTCGCGATGTTTACCGATGTCCGTTCCCCAAATCGGACCGATTCGCTCCATGAGGCGGCGCTGTTCCTCCGGCAAAGTGGCCATCGGAATGTGCTCCGTTGCAATGTCGTTGCTCATCGTCAGCTTTCTGCTCCGCAAATAATTACGTTCGTCAAGTTTCGACCGTAAACGTTCGCCGAACCAACCTCGATGATGCCCTCAGTAGGTTCCTCTGCGCTCTCGTGAGTGCAGCAGTTCTACCCAGTTCGAAGGCAGCCGCAGCGGTTTGGTGGTGGGCTGAGTATGGCTGCCTTCCATGACCATAACGCGGTTGCGGTAAGGATCGCCGCACACGATGATATGCAATAGTTCAGGGCTCGACAGTACGCGTACGCTGCTGCCGGGCTCACCGGCAAACTCAAGAGGTAAGAGCCCGGCCTGGACGCGTTCTTTCGCGTTCGTACGCATAGTCGCAGTGTATTTGAGTACCCAGTCATAATCCTCGAGTCGCATCTTCGCGTGCTCGTAGATATAGCGCTTCACGTCCGCGCAGGAATAACCCTCATCGGCCAAAGACTGTGCTTCTGCATTTCCATTCCTCCATCGGTCATTGGGCGGCCAGTTTCAGCTCGCTAACGAGCCCGCTCCACTTGTCCGGCGATGGTGCACAGTAGACGATGCGCCGGCCCCGGATACGATTCGATGCCATGGGCGAGGAAGGACAGGAATTTATCGCCCTTGCTACTCCAGCACCGCCGCGGTAAAGCCGATCCCGCTGCCGGCTCCGAGCACGCGCGCGCCGATCCCGAGCCCCGCGCCGATCATGTCGTGCAACGCCGCCTCCGCGTCGCGCACTTCTATGACTTCGCCGTCGCGCTCGAGCATCGCCTGGGCAGCGCGGCGCATGAGCTCCTTGATGAAAGCCGGGCTTACGCGGCCGATACGGCGCGCGACGTGTGCCGCGACCTCGCCACGTATTGCAACCCGACCGGCATATCGTTCGACGAGCAACCGCCGCTCGGCCTCTTCCGGCAAGCCGATCTCGATCGCCTGATCGACGCGCCCGGGACGCGCCGCGAGAGCAGGCTCGAGTACTTCCGGCCGGTTGGTCGTCAGCACGAACATCAACCGCGCTTCCCGCGGCAGGCCGTCCATCTCGTTGAGCAGCATGTTGAGGATGCGGCCGGGGCCGGCCCAGGGCCCATCGCGATCGCCGCCAACGAGATCGACATCTTCGAGCACCACGAGCGCCGGCTGCAGCAGTCTCGCGATTGAAAGCGTCTCCTCGAGCAGACCGTAGTGACCGGCCGTTACGATGAGCTTGCTGTAGCCGTCCAGCGCGCTGCACAGCCAGCGCACGACGAGCGTCTTGCCGGTGCCGGGCGGTCCATATAGCAGCACGCCCTTTTTCGGCGAGAGCCCGAGTGCCGCCAGCGCGTCGGCGCGTTCCGCGAATCGGATGGTGTTCCGCTCGATCAACGCCAGCGTATCTGCCCGCAGTATGAGGTCGTCGCGGCGAACTGCCTCGAATCGCTCCACACGCGGCCCCGCCGCCGAAAGTGCGAACTCCTCCTGCGGCGGCTCGATGACAAGTGTCTTGCCGCGCCAGGACTCAGCTGATTCCGCAGCGGCCCGAAGCTCGCACAGCAGTTGCGCCGCGAAGGCCTCGTTCGCGTCCTCCGGAAAAACGGCCACTTCGACGCGCGCGCGGACGTGGCGATAGCCTTCGCTCACATCGATCAACAGCGCGAAACGAATACCGCAGCGGCTCGCAAGCCACAGGCCGCGCCTGACGCAGCGAACAGGCTTCTCCTCGCCGATCTCGATATCGTCGTACAGCACGGGTGCGAGGGCAATACCGGTCGCGCCATCTTGAAGCAGGTCGGCAAAGCAGAAATCGAGGTCGACGCCGCGCATACGGGCGCCAACGAGACGGTGCTCGCCGTCGCCGCCGAACAACGCAGCCAGGGCCTTTTGCAGATCCGGGCGCATCCAGTGCGGAAAGTCGCGGCGCTTCACCACGAGCTCCTCGAGAGACGCGGGCACGAAGTGCGCGGCGAGCAAATCGTTCAGGCCTTGTTTATCGGTCATAGCGGCCATAACGCTCATAACGCTCCGAAGAAGAATCAGGGAGAGGCCAGCAACCCGCAACCCGAAACAGTCGGTGCATCACCGAACGGCAACGAGCAACCCTCCGGACTGCGCAGCAACCATGACAGGATCGCAGTCCGGTCCAGCTTATGAGGCCGTTGCTCCGTCGAAGAGCCAAATCCCGTTCTGTACGGATGGCAAAGCCTCTCCCCGGCCGCAGCAGGCGTCGGATCGCTCCGGCGTCTCCGCGCACGGCAGCGCGGAGCACTTGCGAATCACTGCGCAAGTCCTGCGACCTGCAGCACACCATCGGACACATCGAGCTCGAGTTTGTCGCGGTTCAGATCCGCGACTTCATCGAGCAGCCGCATCGCCCGCGCTTCTTCGCGCGCGAGTTTCTCGCGCAACGATGCGAGCATCGCGGTGTCGGCAATCTGCAGCGCGATCGAGGCGGCCGCACGCCGGCCGAAGAAGCCTTCGGCTTCTACTCCTGCATCGGCCGGCAGCGCACACACGCCGTCGGGCCGCACCATGTCTGCTTTCTGGCCGTCGAGCACTGCCTTGTAGAGCGCTGCGCACCGCTTCGCCGATTCAGCTTCGGCAAGCCGTGCGGAGACGCCGAGCTCCGCATTGCGCACCGCCAATGCAGCGCGAATGTGGGCAACTGCATGGGTGCCGAGCTCGATCAGCGCGACATCCTCCGCAGCGCGCCGCGCGATGTCGGCCGCCTTGTCTTCGATGCCCTGTTTATTCCACGCCGAGATCGTCGTCGCGGTGAACGCTGCTTTCACTTTGGCTTCGCGCTCCTTGAGCGCAGCGCTCATCCGCTCGGCCACTTTGTGCCAGCGCGAAAGTGTCAGGTTGAACTTCATCTTCGCCTCCTTCGCGCGCCTGGGCGCGCGCAGCCAGCCGCCGCGAAAGAATCGCACGCCGGAACGACAGCCGGAGCCGAAAAGCACCAGGATCGACCGGATCCGCCCGCGTAACCGGCGCGGCGAATCCGGTCAGCGGGCAGCTAGGCGCCCGTCATGGACAGTGGACGGAATGCGAGTCCAGGCCACGGCGCGCGCGATCGCGAGCTACATATGTGATGTCGTGTCATGGAAGGCTGCAGTTCCAACGTCCACCGGGTTGACCGGAAAGGGAGGCGAACACTAGCGGACGCACCAACAAAGATCAAGAACTTTCGACGATGCAGCGCAACGGGTGTTGCGCAATTGCGACGCATGGGCGTCGTCGCTCCCGTCCTCGTTCCAGCTCGCTACTTTGAGCGACGGTCCGTCGAATTCATTCTGCGTAACCGTGATGGAGGTGCTACAGAAAATGAAGCTGCTTGCTGCCGCGCGAAGCGACACGAGGCTCCCGCAGCAGCGGCATTCCGCTCACCGGATTGGCGTCCCCACGGCGAGCAGAGCAAATCCCCGGCATTCGACTCGCTAAGCCGCGGAGCGACGCCGGGACGATCCCCGTCCGTGCGTGCGCCAACGGCGAAGAGGCCGGGCGCCGCTTCCGTCTGCCGCTCGCGCAAGTCGCGTGCCGACGCGCCGTATTGCGCGATGTAGAGCCCGGGCAACAACTCATCCAGACGCCCGAGCAGTTGGCCGCAGTTGCGCGCAATCTCGCGCGACCGCGCACGCCCCGGCTCATCACTCTTGCTCCAAGCCAACGTCATGGTTCACCTGCCTCTGCGCCGACGATCTGATTGACGGCCAGCCAGCCTCCCGGCGATGAAGCTTGACCGCAGTCTGCAAACCCAAGGCCGCTTGCAGCCCCTTGGCGATCTCAAGGGCCTCCTGGGCGTGGCGCCGCCACCACTCCTCGCTGCAATCGTCGGGTGGCGTCACGCTGTCGTCGTAGTCGCGCTGCCACGCAGCAATCCGCCGCACAAGTGAGAATGGCACATCGAGCAGGTCGTAGCCCAGCATCCCGCCGTTCTCGTCCCACAGGCCGCCGCTGCCGAAGTCGTTGCCCAGCCGGATTTCCTTCAGGCGGCGAGTGAAAGCGGCGTGCTGCGCCTTGCGGGCGCCACGCGCTCGGGCACGCCACGCTTTTGCAGGCATATGTCCGGATTCGATAGCCGCGTCCCCTCGACGTGGAAGTATCAATGACAGCCGCGTCCTTTCGGCACTCGACACCTTCGGTCGCCTTCACTTGGTCCGCGACGGTGAAGCGGCGTTTTGCTTCGCTGCGCGACATGGCACGGCCCGCACCATGACTGCAACTCTCGAACGCCTCGACATTTCCCTTGCCACGGACAATGTACGACCGTGCACCCATGGAGCCGGGAATAATGCCAAGCTCGCCCTGGCCCGCGCGTACCGTGCCCTTGCGGGTAACCAACACCCTTTCGCCGAAATGCGTTTCCTCCTCCCGAGTGCAGCATGAGCCACACGCAATCGTCCTTGTCGAGACAGACTTCGACGAAGTGATTGCCCGAGCCCAACGTTCCCAAGTGACGATAGTTGTTGGTGTTCTTGGGCCTTGAGTACTTCTGTGTGATGCGCTGGAAGCCGGGCGCCAGTTGCGCCCAGAGCTCGTCCACCTGTGTCGGCGGCGTCGCCCACGAACCTTTGTCGCGTCCTCCACGGCGCGGAGACATGCCATGCGGCACCGTCTTCTCGATCGCCGCGCGCAGTGACCCCAGGGAATCGGGCAGATCGCTCGCCCCCAGGGTCGTCTTGCACGCCATCATGCCGCCCCCGATGTCGACACCCACGGCGGCCGGAATAATCGCTCCCTTGGTGGGAATCACACTGCCAATCGTCGAGCCTTTACCGAGATGCACATCCGGCATCACGGCGACGTGCTTGTAGATGAAGGGCATTTTGGCAATGTTCGCGAGCTGCTTGCGAGCCACGTCCTCCACGGGTACGCCGCAGGTCCACATTTTGACGTGACACCCCTTTTCAACATTCATGACTTCGTAGTGTTCGTTCTGCATGTGCTTCTCCAGTAAGTCGGCGGCTCAGGCCTGCGGTAAGCCGGGGCGACAGTGCCGTCACGCAACGCGGCCATATTCTTCCAACGTGCGCAACCGGCTGGTGCGCGGCACACCGGTCAACAGAAACTTCATCTGATCGGCCAGGATATGGCGGTTACGCAGGATGAAGTGCTCGTGCCGGTTCGGCGTGTAAGGCACGTATACAAGTGGCATTTGCGCCTGCTCCGGGCTCAGATCGGCTTTTCTCATGTTGCACCGGCGGCAAGCGGTCACGACATTCGTCCACGTGTGCTTGCCACCTTTCGAGACCGGGGTCACGTGGTCGCAAGACAATTCGCGCATGCCATAACGAAGACCGCAATACGCGCACACCTGACGATCGCGGGCGAACAGCAATGCGTTGCTCAACACGGGTGTGGAAGCGTGCCAATGCCCTGCCCCACCGCCTCCTCCGCGCAGCGCCAGAATTGACTGCGTTTGAATACGCGACCGACTGCCATCGCGCTGAATACCGCCGCGGTACTCACAGACGTGCTCGCCCGCGGACCACGCGACCATTTGCTTCGCGTGATACGTGATCGCCTCTTCCATGCAGACCCACGCTTGCGGCAGTCCCGCCTGCTCCAGCGTCAGAATCATTGTTTCCACTTGCGTTTACCTCCGACCTATGTCAATGCGCCTGGCACGAACGCGTACGGCGGTCCCTAACAAATCCGGATGTGGTAGGTGCCGGGCGCGCCATGGAGGATTCAAACCCCCGACCACCGCGTTCGAAGCGCGGCGCTCTATCCGCTGAGCTAATGGCGCACGACCATTGGTGGGTCCTGCAGGAATTGAACCTGCGTCGTACGGATTAAAAGTCCGCTGCCTCGCCACTCGGCCAAAGACCCTGCTGAAGAATGGTGGGGTGACTGACGCGGATCGAACGCGTACCCGCTTGGTTCACAGCCAAGCACTCTGCCCATTAAGCTACAGCCACCATTGAGACAATGCTTCCGTTCAACCCATCCTGCGGAGCGGGGTCGCGCGCTCTTCACGGACTGCACTCGAATTGATTTGGCTGTGGGCCTCGAGATCGAACCGAGCTCATTCTTCGTTAACAGCGAAGCGCCGTCACCTTGACGGCCCGCCCACAAGTATTCTTGCCGCACAGGACGCTTCGATCCACGGGCACCTGCCTTGGAGGCAGGCGCTCTGCCGATTGAGCGAAGGCGGCCTCGAGCAGAATTGGTCAGTGTGCTGAGATTCGAACTCAGGACCCCCTGCTCCCAAGGCAGGTGCGCTGGCCAGGCTGCGCTACACACTGTTGATCTGGTCCTTGGAGATGGAGTCGAACCATCGGCCTCGCGATTATCGGTCGCGCGCTTCGCCGGCTGAGCTACCCAAGGAGAAACTGGCGGGGGCGGTGCGAGTCGAACGCACACCTGCGAGCTTCAGAGGCTCGTGCTCTACCCGTTCAAGCTACGCCCCTACTTGAGATTGGTGCCGCCGGCAAGGTATTGAGCCTGCCTCTCGGGTTTTTCAAACCCGCGCAAATCCATCTCAGCTACAGCGGCTGGACATTGAAGATGCGACTCGGATTCGAACCGAGATAAAAAGCGCTTTGCGGACGCTCGCCTCGCCATTCGGCCATCGCATCAGATTGTGGAGCCGCATTCGGGACTTGAACCCGCTTCGCCGGCTTACAAAACCGGAGCATCACCGTCAATGCTTGTGCGGCAAAGTCGTGTGGTGGTTCGGCCAGGTTTCGATCCTGGGACCTGCGGGTTATGAGCCCGCCGCTCTCCCTGCTGAGCTACCGAACCGAGCGATGCGGCTACCCACCGCTGCCTGCGTCGCTCGCGCAACTTCAATGCGCTGGATCTCTTTGCGGATATAGCGCATGAACAGCAACGCCTTGTCCTGCGCAAGAAACTCCGCGCCGACCGCATCAGCAATCGGTACGGGAAACTCGAACCCACATTCCGTGCGGTAGAAGAGCTCACCATCACGACAGCGTGCAAAGACCACGACTTGGTTGTTCGATACCATCTCCTTCAAGCTACGCATGGCTGTCCCTCCTTTCTTCAATGCAAGTGGCGAGGCGTGCGGGAGTTGAACCCGCGATCTTCTGATCGACAATCAGATGCTTTCGGCCAGCTAAGCTAACGCCCCAGAATAGAATCCGCAGCAGCGCCATGCGGCGGACAACCCATCCGCCACCGCATGTTGGTGACTGCACGGGAATCGAACCCGTCTGTCGAGGTTGAAAGCCTCGTGACCTCACCAGAAGTCGAGCAGTTCGTGTAGAGCAGACAGCGAGTTTCGAGCTTGCGACCCCGACGCTGGCTGCTTCGCGCTCTTCCAGCTGAGCTATGCCTGCACAAATACTTCCGCCGCCCCAGCCCGGCGAGGGACAAAGCAGCCGCGTGTGAGGACACGACCGCCGCCCCGCCGGGCGACGACAGACTGTTACCACATCCCGTTTGTTAAAGATCGCTCCACGTTCCCGGACGCAGTGCCGGCGCGGTTACTGCAACAGCCTGGTGCCCCACCCGAGAGGCGAACTCGGAGAATCCGGTTTCTAAGACCGGCGCGTATGCCTATTCCGCCAGCGGGGCGCGGTGGATGGTGATGGATTCGAACCACCGTTGCTCACTACGAGACCTGCTCTACAGGCAGGCGCCTTCGGCCACTCGGCCAACCATCCAACGAACAAAGTACAAACAAAAAGCCCGGAGAGCGTAGCGCTGTCCGGGCCTGGCGGTGAAACTGCGCGGACTACCTGTCTAACCGCTACCCTCCGGACTCAGCACCGCATCCGCGCGCCTCGCAATAGCATCCCGTCGGCTCCTGGTGCGGATTTCCGATGACGGATGCGTGCGTGCCTCGCAGTATCGGTGCAATGTGGTGCTCGTTGTCATACGCGTCGGTCGTCGATCAAGGGGGCGCAGTGTGCACGTGATCTCAATGCCCAGTCAATGTATATCGTCGATGTTCCTGCGCTCTCCACTCGCCGCCGGGAATATTGCCCGCGCCGGCAAGGGCTGCAGCTCAGCTTGCGCCTCGATGGTTAGCGGCGCATCCTCTTCCTGCAAGTGGTGCGCAGAGGGGCAGTGGTGATTGAACCGTTGGGCATCGTCGAAATCATGGGGCTTGCGGGCAGCATCAGCCTGCTCTCCGGCTGGCGCCTTTACCTCTGCATCCTCGCGACCGGATTAGCCATGCATTCCGGCTTACTGCCTCTGCCAGCGCATCTCGAGTCATTGCGCGTTCTCGCGCATCCTTGGGTAATGGGCGTCGCAGGCCTGGCCGCAGCTTGCGAATTCTTTGCCGACAAGGTTGCCTGGCTCGACTCGATCTGGGACGGCGTCCACACCATCCTGCGGCCTCTGGGCGGTGCTCTGCTGGCATTGGCAATCATCGATCCGTCGGACCCGGCGACTCAGGCGATCGCCTTCATTCTCGGCGGTGGCGCCTCGCTCCTGGCGCACGGCGGAAAAGCCGGAACGCGCGCTGTAATCAATGCCAGCCCGGAGCCCTTCAGCAATGTCGCCGTATCGACCACGGAAGATGTGCTCACTGGCGGGCTGCTCTACCTTGTCTACCAGTACCCGATGGCCGCCGTTATGATCGCGGCGGTTCTGCTAGTGCTGGTTATCGGCCTGCTGTTGGTGGCGCGGCGGGTCTTGAAGCGTCTGTTCGGGCGGCGTGCGCGATCGCTGCCTCCTGCTGCGGGCCATTAGGCGATCAGCGAGCATTCTCGCCGGTAATACGGCGGCAACTGCGAAGGGGCGGTTCGTAGACCGCTAAACCGCAGGAACAACGAGAGGAGGGTCGGACCTCATGGCCTTGAAGGATAGGATTCCCGTCGGCATGTCGCTACCGCATCGCTCGCCAGATCCGATCGACATGGCATCAGTGCGTCGCGTCGCCGAGCGTGCCGAGGCACTCGGTTTCAGTGACCTGTGGGTGACCGAAAACACGCTGGACCACGTCTTCAGCTTCGACCCCGGCGTGATCCTCGCCTACGCCGCGGCCGTAACCACGCGGATTCGGCTCGGCGTCTCGGTATCGGTGCTGCCGGTGCACAACCCGAGCCACGTAGCCCACCAGTTTGCGACCCTGGACTACGTGAGCGGAGGGCGGGCGATCCTCGGCCTCGGCCTGGGGCGAGAGCACCACTATGCGGAGTTTCAGGTGCCGATGGAGCATCGGGTGCGCCGCTTACGTGAAGGCGTCGAGATACTCAAGGCGCTGTGGACGCAATCTAAGGTCGATTACCGAGGCAGTATCTATCGACTGCAGGGGGCGGGCATGGTGCTCAAGCCGGTGCAGAAGCCGCACCCGCCCATCTGGTTCGGCGGCGACCATCCCGATGCAGTCCGCCGGGCAGCTGCGCTCGGTGACGGATGGATGGGTTCGGGCGGCTCCAGCATCTCCGGATTCAAAACGAATGTTCCCATTCTTTGCGCCGAGCTCGAGAAGCTCGGCCGTGACCCGGCCAAGTTTCCGATCTCCAAGCGGGTCTTCCTATCGGTGGACGAGCGCCGCGAAATTGCCCATGCCGAGCTCAGCCGCTTCTTCGCCACGGCCTACCGTAATCCCGCCCGAGCGGACGCCTCTGGACTCCACGGCACCCCTGAGCAGGTGCGTGAAGGACTGGCAGCGCTGGTTGCTGCTGGTGCGAACCACCTCCTGCTCAATCCCGTGGGACGTTATACCGAGCAGGTCGAAGCGCTTGCCGACGTCGTCGGTCTACCGTAGCGAACGCACGGCCAGTGGCAAGCGCGTGATCCGAACTGCCGATGGTGTCGCGTTGCCTCACGTAATCTTGTTGGCGCCGTCGAAGTCGAAACCCCGGAAGCCGAGCCCGCTGTGCGGCCGAAGCCGCGGCGGGCGCTACACGGCCGGCGCAGTGCGTGCCGGACTCGACAACATCCTCGGCTGCGAAGCAACGTTCCGGGCGGCGACGACGGGATGCACCCGCACCGCGTCGCGCGGGCGCTCAACGCTCTAACGCCCGGGGTTGATTGGCGCGGATGCACGATTGCCCACATGCGCGAATCGGTCGCCCGCGGCGAGCACGGGCTCGGCCGGATCTCGGGCGCCGAGCTACGCGCCGCGCTGGATCTCATGCGCAAGTAGGCCGATGCAACACCGATGCAGCACCGATGCAGCACGGGGCGCCGAGTGGCGCCCCGTTCGCTTTTTTGGGCGCGTGGCGCGTGGGCCGGATCTGTCGCGGCAACCGATCGGCAGCCGGACAACGCGCCCCGGCCGTGTGTTGCATTTGTGTTGCAAACACGCGGTCAAATATGGCTTTTCGTGGACACCTGCGGGTTATCTTTCGAGCACCCGGTTTCGCCTAAGCACTTGATTTTTCTTGGCGTCCCCACGGGGAGCCGAAGCTATTCCGATCGTAAATTCAACGACTACCAAATTGACTTGAGCGTTTTCGAACGACCCGTAATGTCGAATTGCATGAGGCTACGTCATTATGACGCGTTCGAGCGCGAGCTACGGCGCACGCACTGGTTCATCCGTACGACAAGCAGGCAATGCGCGTACAAGCGTGGGCGGTTATCTGCTGTGCGCGGCGACTGCGGTGCTGGCGCTCGGCGTGGGATGGTGGGCGCTAGGCCTGCTCGCGTGACCGGACTCACATCCCGCATGAGTTCTACTATCATGCATCCGCCGGCTTAGCATTTGGAATCGGTTGTCGTTCCGACCGTGCTCTACACATTTCGCAAATAAGCGCAACAAGAACCACTGATCCCCAGATGAGCCAAGCGGTCAGGAGATCCCACCGGTGGCCCACGAAGGCGCCCGCCCAAGCCACGACACCGGTTGCGGCGACTATGGCTGCAAGACATCCTGCACTAATCATAGGAGAACCCGTGTCAGTCCAGCATGGAGGCCCATGCGTAGAACGCTCATTCTCGCACTAAGCGAGGGATGGGCGGCGCTATATCCCTAACACCATCACCAGCACGGCAACTGCGCAGAGGCAGCTACCACCCAGGACATGCTAAGCGCGGGCCGCTGGTCGCTCGCGGTCGGTCAGATTCGATCGGAATCCACGGTCAGAAACGATCGGAAAGAGCGGTCAGATTGGTCCGGAATACGCATGTGGCGTGGAGTACCCGCAAATCGGGGTACCGGGATTCTCTCTAGCCCGGGTAGATCGACCGTATCTGCAGCACATCGTCATCAGTCTGGCCAACGGGTTTCGCCAGCAGGCAGTCGTCGAAGCCTAGCTCCGCCGCCTGGTTTAGCCGGTCGGATGCTTCCTGCGGTCCGCACATCAGTTCGAATGGACCGTCCGCGGTCAACGCGCGCCGAGGCGCCGACAGATCGAAACGCACGTTCGCTAGCACTGCCCGTTTACCGCCGCCGTCCCGAAAGCGCTTGATGCCATCGGCTAGACCATTGACCCCGCGCGTGTAGTGCGCCGACGCGAGCCAGCCGTCGTACTCGCGCGCCGCACGCAGCACCCAGGGGCCGCTCCCCCAAGCGCCGATCAGCATGCGTGGTCCACCGCCTGGCTTGGTCCACGGTACGAGGTTGGCGCTGCCGACCTGCTCGCCGTTGCTCAGCCGCCGGATGATTGGTAGATATTCCGTCAGGAGCTTGAAGCGGGCCTCTTCCAATGCGCCTTCAAGAACGCCGACCGGCGGGTGTGCTTACAGCGCTCTGGCGCCGGCTGGATTCCGTTCGCTTTCAGCAAATTGGCAACGGTGCTCCGAGCCACCGTATGCTGCAGGTTCGAGAGCGCGCCCTGAATCCGGGTATATCCCCATCTCGAGTTCTCGAGGGCCATGCTTCTCGAGGGCCATGCGCACGATCAGGTCCGAGATCTCTCGCATGACTCCTGGTCGACCCGGGCGCCGACGCATATTGAAGTCCCACTTCTGCGCTACGACGCTACGAGCCTTCGATGCCATCGCATCAAGGTATCGGGGGAGACGATCGTGTCGAGCTCCAGCAGAGCCTTTCGCCCTACTGCCTTAGCCTTCCGGGCAAGCACCGCACGTTCCGAATCGGTGAACCGGATACGGCTACCTCCCAGACGCTCCTTGAGAAGTCGATTCTCGGTTTCGAGAAACTCGATGACGGCCAGTTGCTTCCGATGGATCCATCCCGACACCATCTAAATCAGGAGGCGTCGAGCGCGTAAACATTCTTCATGCCAAACGTTGCCGCTCCATTACAATGCCTTTCGCTGTTCCTCTGCGAAGGAGCTTCCTTCCGCTCCGTTCACAAGCAGTCTCCGCGCTGCGGCGATGAAGTCGTCCACCACCCTGTGTCGCATTTGGTCACCGACCATCGTCGCCCTCGCTTGGATCGGCGAGCTCTCGAGTGGCTCTGCAACGACCCAGGCCGCAGAGAATGAACTATGGACTTCCATGTGCTCGCGAAGAATGTTGATGACGAGCTGGCGAAATTCCTCGTCAGTAAGACTCATGTGCTTTCGCACCTCTTGGAGGACGCGCACCTTAACCATTGCGGAGATGGAATCCTGCGCCATAATCATTAGCGAAAAACAGCGAGCGCCAAAAGCCTATTCTCACTGTAACTTTGATTCGATACGGTTGACGGCCAAATGGTACGGCGCACAAGCCTGCTCATTCGCATCGATGCCGATGGCAATCCGCGCATGGGCTGGGTGGATTATCTCATCTGCGCGGCGACGGCCGCGCTGCTGCTCGGCGCGGGGTGGTGGACAGTAGCGTTGCTCGGTTCCTGAGCGTACTTTCTATGTGGCGACAGGCAGTGCGGGCATACAAGCAACAGGCCGCAGCCGACTACGCGCAGCCGCGGCACAAGGCATCGGTAGCACGTCCGGCACTCGAGTAAGCCCGACTGATGGGCCGGGGATAAGATCATGGCTTATTTTCGGGCGGCTTTTCTGGGGTAGGTGTGAAGTCCGAATCGATCGCTTCGGGCTTAGCAGGTTCGTCGTTCGGCGCCGGGACCGGGTCCGGCGTGTCTGGCGGCACAAATGGCTCCGCCGGTTCGACGTTTCCGCCTGCCGGCGGCGGATCGTCTTTCCTGCGCCGAGGGTGGATCACGTCACCAAGCCGGCCCATTCCGGAGATATGTCCGCACCTTGTCTGCGCTCGAGCCCACGCGCTGCACTGCTTCGCGTAGCTGTTCTTCCGTCACGCGGAATTCCTGCGACCAATACCGTACTTCGTAGTCCTGCGACGTGTTGACGCGGCTGCGGTCCTGCGGGCCGCGGATTTTTGGATCGTCCATGGTGTTCCCGTCCGTTTTCAATTGACTGATGGGAAGGTGCACGGCACATGCCCGGGCCCGGGAACCGCGCGTGCTTCACTACCGCGCCATGCCAACCGCTCGTTTCAAATCCCGCAACACATTCACGGCGCCGCCGAAGCCGACACTCAAAGCGAAACCACGCGCGCCAGCGCGACGGAAGAAACTCGGCATTGACCTCGCCACCATCGCGGGCGCGGGGCAGGTGGCGCGCGCGGTCGAAGGCGCGGTGTCGCTGATGGAAAGCAAGACGGCGAACCCGGCGGCGCTGGTGTTCGGGCCGGCGAAGGATGATAGCGGCGTCTGATTTTGCCAATGAGGCCCCTATTCCCTCGATCGGCCGAGAAGGTGCGTGCTAAGTTGACGGCTGGTAGAGGGACTTCGAGGGCGGGCACCAATGAGCTTCACGGTGTACAAAGGCGATGCAGCGGTGTGGGTCGCCGCATCCATGGAGCAGGCAATGACTTTGGCCGGGCCCTATGTGCGGGCCGATGGCCTTGTGCGGATAGAGGATCAGGCGCCGGAGGGTCCTCCGCGCATATGGACATACGACTGCCGATCGGCCGCTTGGATAGAGGTGGCCGAATAACGGGAGGGCTCGGCTTACGGCACCGCATTCATTGCGCGGCGCAGCGCATCGGCGGCGCTCGATCGTTGCCGGTAGATCGTGGCAATGACGAGCCCGCGCGTACCGCACATGATGTCGGTCGCGTTGTCGAATTGGCCAGACGTATCGGTGCCACCGACCGCGTGCAGCACCGCTGACGGACCTGCAAACGTTGCAATAAATGTGAGCGTGATCCATGCAGGCGCGGCCTGCACGCCGGGTGCCCGGCTTACGGCAACTCGCAATGCCATTCCTGCACGACGCTGTACCGCGGGAGAGTAGGCCGGCGGAATTGCACCGCCGGCCTCTCGCAG
>WHTS01000138.1 GCA_009377585.1 Betaproteobacteria bacterium | reverse complement strand
CCCGCGAACGCGGGGGTCCAGGCGGAGTCTCGTCCTGGATTCCCGCGTGCGCGGGAATGACGAATTACGACGAATTCAAGATTCACCACACTAGACCTGCATGTTCATGATGTCGTGATACGCCGAAACCAGCCGATTGCGAACCTGCACCATCTGCGTGAACGACACGTTCGCCTTGGAAAGCGAGATCATCACGTCGTGCAGTTGAACGTCCTTCGCGCCGGTCTCGAACGCGACCGCCATCGACTCGGCCTGCTTCTGCACCGAGTTCACCTGGTCGATGGAGGATTTGAGGAAGGCGGCGAAGTCGGGCTTGGCCGCCTCCGGGGCTTCGGCGCCGATGCGCGCCCCGATCTTGGCGGCAAGGCCCTGCGCCGCGCGCATCTGGCCCAGCAGTTGGTCGACCTTGTTGCTCAGATCCATGTCGGCACCCCGTTCGCTTGTATCCATTGCCTGGTCATAGCACGCCCTCCAGCCGGTACTGCTGCAGCTTGTAGCGCAGCGTGCGCTCGCTGATCCCGAGGCGCTGCACCGCGAGCTTGCGCGAGCCGTTGACTTCCTTGAGCGTCGTCAGGATGTGGTCGCGCTCCAGCGACTTGATATCGGTAACCGGCCCGTCGCTGGCGCTCGCGCGCGGCGTTGTGGTCGACAGGACGATGTCGCAGCCCGCGATCGCCTCGCCGCTGGCGAGAATGAGCGCGCGCTGCACCGTGTTCTCCAGCTCGCGCACGTTGCCCGGCCACGAATGCGAGCGCAGCACCGCCTCGGCCTCGGCGGAATAGCGCGGCTGGCGCGCAGGCGCGATCCGGGCAGCGAAGTGCCTCGCGAGCGGCAAGATGTCGCGCGGGCGTTCGCGTAGCGGCGGCACACGCAGCGGAAAGACGTTCAAGCGGTAGAACAAATCCTCGCGGAAGCGACCGTCGCGCACCATGTCGGCGAGATCCCGGTTGGTGGTGGCGAGAATGCGCATGTCGAGCGCGATCGGCTTGCGGCCGCCGACCCGCTCCACTTCGCGCTCCTGCAGCACGCGCAGCAGCTTCGCCTGCAGCGCGAGTGGCATCTCGGAGATCTCGTCCAGCAGCAGGGTGCCGCCATTGGCCTGCTCGAACTTGCCGGGCTGGGACGCGTGCGCGCCGGTGAAGGCGCCGCGCTCGTAACCGAACAGCGTGGCTTCCAGCAGGTTCTCCGGAATCGCCGCGCAATTGATCGCGATGAACGCACCGCCAGCACGCGGCGAATTGTCGTGCACGAAGCGCGCGAACACCTCCTTGCCGCTACCCGATTCGCCGGTCAGCAGCACCGTGGCGGCCGATTGCGCGACACGCGCGGCGAGCCGGAGCAATTCGCGCGTGAGCGAATCCTCCGCCACCAAGCCGTTCGAAATCTCGGTTGGGACCGACGTGGTCAGGCGCCGGGCGAGCGCCACCAGCGCTCTCGCCTCGATCGGCTTCGTGAGGTAGTCGGCAGCGCCCGCGCGCATCGCTTCGACCGCCTGCTCGACCACGCCGTAAGCGGTCATCAGGACCACCGGCAGATCGGGGCGGCGCCGGCGCACCTCGGCGAGCAGCGCGAGCCCATCCATCGGCATCATGCCCACGTCCGAGAGCACCAAGCCGATGTCCGCCGACTCCAGCAGGTCGAGCCCGCTGGCGCCATCGCAAGCCCCCAGCGCCGGAATGCCGTCGAGCTCGAGCGTCGTGCAGATCGCTTCCAGCAATTCACGATCGTCTTCCACCACCAGCACCGTCGCCATGCTCACGCGGCCTCCCGTTGCAACGGATTCACCACCGCCGCCGCCACCTCGCGCGAACACGGCAATATCAGCGTGAAGCTGGTGCCGGCGTTCTGCGCCGAGGCCACCTCGATGGTTCCGCCGTGGGCTTCCACCACGCTTTTCACGATCGCGAGCCCGAGGCCGGTGCCGTCGGTGCGCGTGCTGTAGAACGGCTCGAACAACCGTGGCAGCGCGTCGGGCTCGATGCCGTTGCCGCTGTCGCTCACGCGGATGCGCACCCGCGTGCTGTTCGCCATGGCCTCGACCTGTACCTTGCCGCCCTGCGGCGTGGCCTGGGCCGCGTTCTCCAGCAAGCTCAACAGGGCAGCCGAAAGCCCGCGCGGGTCACCGTGCAGGATGGCGCCGCCGGTATGATCGGCGCAGGTGAACGCAATGCCACGCACCGCCATGAGTGGTGTCATCACTTCCGCCGCCTCGGCCAGGAGGCTCCCGACCGCGATCGTCTTGTCGGGTGCGCGCTCGCCGCTTACGAAACGCAGCATTTCGCGCGTCACGCGCTCGAGGTTGCGCAGCCGGGCGAGGATGCGGCTACCGATATCGGCGCGGTCCTTCTCCCCGATCGCCCCGCGCTCGAGCCGATCGGCGTAGAGCATCGCGGTAGCGAGCGGCGTGCGCAGCTGGTGCGCGAACCGGGCCGCCATCTGCCCCATGGCCGCGAGCCGTTCGTTGCGCTGCAGGCGCTCGCGTGCGGCGTGCGCCTCGGTCACGTCGTGCAGCAGCACGATGCGGCCGCGGCTCGATCCCATCGACTGCTCCTCGAGATCGATGCGCCGCGGCGCATCTCCGGGCGTCAGCCATTCGAATGCGCTGTCCGCAGTGGTCAGGCGCTCCCGAGCGCGTTGCCAGGAGCGCCCCACCAGCGATTCGCCCAGCAGCTTCTGGGCGGCCGGATTGGCTTCGCGCACGTTGCCCTCGGCATCGATCACCACCACCCCGGCCGGCAATGCCGAGAGCAGTGCCGCCTGGCGCTCGGCCAGCGCCTGCTTCTCGCGCAACTCGCGTTCGAGCTCGCCGTGGGCATGCGCCAGTTGCGCCGTCAATTCCTCGACGCGATCGCGCAGCAGCGCGTAGGAGCTTTCCAGCCGATTGGCTGCGCCTTCGAACGTGTGGAATGCGTCACGCAGCCGCTCGGCGTCGCGACGCTCCTCGCTTCCCGCCGAAACCTGCGGGCGCGCCTTGGTCCAGCCCCGGCGCGCCACGCCGGCGAAGATACCGAAGGCATCGGTGAGCCCGCGCATCTCGCGCATCGAATTGCTTGCAGGCAGCGCGCCGGGCGCCGCCTGTGCCATCCCGTTTTCCATTCGTATTCCCCGCGGATTCATGACGGCGGCAGGTTAGCAACGCACGCGCTTGCAGGAGCGGGCGATAAACCCGGCAAAGGCGGCTCTTTTTGCCGCTTGTCGTTGCCGCTGCCTCTCCCATAATCGCCGCCGTATACCAACAGCTCGGTCACAAGGAGCGCAATTCCAATGGCATCGCCCGTGCAAGCGCTGGCGCAACATTTCGCCGGCTTCACCGAAGCGCCGCTACAGCAGAAGATCGGCTACCTGATCACGCTGGCGGCGCTGATCGCCGTCCTGGGCGGCATGTGGATGTGGAGCAAGACCCCCGATTATCGGGTGCTGTTCTCGAATCTGAGCGATCGCGACGGCGGGGCGGTGGTGGCGGCGTTGAGCCAGATGAACGTTCCGTTCCGTTTCTCGGAAGTCGGCGGCGCGATCATGGTGCCCTCTCACCAGGTGCACGAGATGCGCATGAAGCTCGCGGCGCAGGATCTGCCGCGCGGATCCGCGTCGGGCGGCGACGGCTTTCGCATGCTCGACAACCAGAAGTTCGGCACCTCGAGCTTCGTCGAGCAGGTGAACTATCAGCGCGCGCTGGAAACCGAGCTGGCGCGCTCGATCCAGACGCTGGCCAACGTGCAGGCCGCGCGCGTGCATCTCGCGCTCAACCGGCCGTCGGCGTTCATGCGCGAATCGAGCAAGCACAGCGCCTCGGTCGTGCTGCAGCTGAGCGCCGGGCGCTCGCTCGAGCCCGACCAGGTGAACGCGATCGTGAACCTGGTCTCCACCAGCGTCTCCGATCTGCCGGCCCGCAACGTCACTGTGGTGGATCAGTCGGGCGCGCTGCTCTCCAGCCCCGGCGTGCAGGCCAACGGGCTCGATCCCACGCAGCTCAAATACAAACGCGAAGTGGAAGGCGATTTCATCAAACGCATCGAGGCGATCGTGACGCCCATTGTCGGCCGCGGCAACGTGCGCGCCCAGGTCACGGCCGAGATCGACTTCTCGCGCGTCGAACGGGTGGCCGAGAAATACGACCCGAACGGTCAGCCGGAGAATGCGGCGGTACGAAGCTCCAACATTTCGCAATCGGTTCAGTCCGGTCCGGGTGGTGCCGCGGGCGGCGTGCCGGGAGCCGCTTCGAACCAGCCGCCGCAGCCTGCGGCCGCGCCCGTGACGGCCCCCGCCGGCTCGGCGCCGACTGCCGCCCCGGTTGCGCAGACGCCGCCGGCCGCCGCCCCGACCAATCAGCAGAAGAACGCCACCACCAACTACGAGCTCAACAAGGACATCAGCCATATCATTCAGCAGGTCGGCACGCTCAAGCGCCTGTCGCTCGCGGTGGTGGTCAATCATCATCAGGTCACGGACGAGGAAGGCACGGTTACCAGCAAGCCGCTCAGCGACGAGGAGAAGAAGCAGATCACCGAGCTCGTCAAGCACGTGGTCGGCTTCAAGGACGAGCGCGACACCTTGAATCTGGTGAACGCGCCCTTCACCCGCACCACGCCCGAGCCGATCGAGGAAGCACCGTTGTGGAAGGACCCCGAGATCATCGATTCGGCCAAGGAGATCGGGCGCAATCTGCTGATCGCCGGCATCGCTCTGTATCTTGTTCTGGGCGTGCTGCGCCCGATGCTGAAGAGCTTCGCTGTGCCGCCGGCGCAACCGCAGCTCCTCGCCGCAGTCGAGGACGAGACCGAGAAGCCGCAGAGAATTTCGGCGACTTACGAAGCCAACCTGCAAACCGCGAAGCAGATCGCGCGCCAGGACCCGAAGCTGGTCGCCAACGTCGTCAGAGGATGGGTCGCCAATGATGGATAGCGACGGCATCCAGCGCAGTGCCGTGTTGCTCATGTCGCTCGGGGAGGACGAAGCGGCCGAGGTCTTCAAGTTCCTTGCGCCGCGCGAGGTGCAGAAGATCGGCCGCGCCATGGCGAGCCTGAAGAGCATCTCGCGCGAGCACGTCGGCGGCATCGTCAGCCGCTTCTGCAGCGAAGCGGGCGAGCAGTCGGGCGTGGTGCTGGAGGCGCGCGAGTACCTGCGCAGCGTCCTGGTCAAGGCCCTGGGCGACAAGTCGGCGGTCATCATCGAGCGCATCCTGCAAGGCGGCGACACCTCGGGCATCGAGAAGCTGAAGTGGCTCGACTCGGCCACGATCGCGCAGCTCATCAGCAACGAGCACCCGCAGATCATCGCGACCATCCTGGTGCATCTGGATCAGGACCAGGCGTCGGAAATCCTTTCCAAGTTCCACGAGCGGATGCGCGCGGACGTGACGCTTCGCATTGCGACCCTGGACGGTATTCAGCCCTCGGCGCTGAAGGAGCTGAACGATGCGCTCGCCGAAGTGCTGGCCGGTGCGGACAGCCTGCAGAAGAGCTCGCTGGGCGGCGTGCGGGCCGCCGCCGAGATCCTCAACTTCCTGCCGACCGCGCAGAGCAACCAGATCATGGAAGCCGTACGCGACAGCAACTCGGAGCTCGCGCAGCAGATCCTCGACGAGATGTTCGTGTTCGAGGACTTGCTGAACCTGGACGATCGCGCCGTGCAGACGATGCTGCGCGAAGTGCAATCCGAATCGCTCATCGTGGCGCTCAAGGGCGCGAGCCAGGACCTGCGCGAGAAAGTCTTCAAGAACATGTCGAACCGCGCCGCCGACATGCTGCGCGAGGACCTCGAAGCCAAGGGGCCGGTGAAGCTGTCCGAAGTGGAAAAGGAACAAAAAGAGATCCTCGGCATCGTGCGCCGCCTTGCCGAAGAAGGCCAGGTCGTCCTCGGCGGCAAGGGCGACGATGCGTATGTGTGAGCAACTTAGTGTCCTACCGTAGTCACGGCAATGACGTCGTTCGCAGCCAACGGTAACCCGATGGGTACCAAGCGCTGCTGCGCCGGCAATCGAATCCGCAACCGGGGCCTCGCCCCCACAAGAGCATGAGCAGCTTCATACCGAAGGACCGTAGTGGCGGCTACCGCCCGTGGCAGTTGAAGAGCCTCGAAGGCGGTGGCAACAAGCAGGCACGCGCGCAGGAAGACGCGGACCGCATCAAGGCGCTCAATCAGCAGGCTTACCAGCAGGGCTACGACGCGGGCTACGCGCAAGGCGCTGCGCGCGCGCAGACCGAGGCGGCCCGGCTTGCGCAGCTGATCGAAACGGTGCGACACGAAACCACCGGCCTCGAACAGCGCATCGCGGAGGACTTGGTGCGCCTGGCGCTCGCGCTCGCCCGGTCGCTGGTGCGCGAGTCGCTTGCCGTTCATCCCGAGCTGGTCGCAGCGATCGTGCGCGAGTCGATCGCTGACGTGCCGCCGTTCAGCCAGGGCACGCGGCTGCGGCTGCACCCGGAGGACGCGGCACTGCTGCGCGCGCATCTCGAACAGGAGCTGGGCGCCGACTGGATCGTGGTCGAAGACGCGAGCCTGCTGCGCGGGGGCTGCCGGATCGAAACCTCCGCCGGCGAGATCGATGCGACCCTGCAAACCCGCTGGCAGAAGCTGAGCGCCGCGCTGGCGCAGGACCACGAGTGGGTGGCATGAGCTTCCCGGGCGAGGGGCGGCGACATGAGTTTCCCGGGCGAGGGGCCCCACGCAGTGGGGATCGACCGCAAAGCGAGTGGTGCCGGGCACCGACGACTTGGCGGTTCGTTTGCATTAACCGGTTCGGAGGTGCCCGCTTGCGGGGATCGACCGCAAAGCGAACTGCCACGAGGCCGCCGACACCTTGGCGTTCGCGACTCGATGACCGTTCGGAGGGGCGGCGTGAGCTTCCCGGGCGAGGGGCCCCGCTTGCGGGGATCGACCGCAAAGCGAATCGACGCCAGGCGCCGACGGCTTGGCGTTCGCGACTCGATGACCATTCGGAGGCGGCTGCATGAGCGACAACCCGAACCTGACGGGCCGTTGGCGCAGCTATCTGCACGACTGCGCGGAGGTCGCCACGAGCGTGAAACCGGTCTCGGTCTCGGGCCGTCTGACCAAGGTCACGGGACTCGTGATGGAGGCGGTGGGGCTGCGCCTCGCGGTCGGCAGCTGCTGCACGGTATGCCTGCCCAACGGCAACAGCGTCGAAGCCGAAGTCGTCGGCTTCTCCGACGACCGGCTCTTTCTCATGCCGACCAACGACGTGCACGGGCTCACCCCCGGAGCGCGCGTCATGCAGACCGAAGCCAAGGCGGTACCGACGCGCCCGGGCGGCGCGCCGAGACCGCGCCGGCGCGCCTCGGACCATGCCAAACACGTCCCGGTCGGCCCCGGCTTGCTTGGCCGCGTGCTCGACAGCGCCGGGCGTCCGCTGGACTCGCTCGGGCCGCTCAACTGCGACCACCACGTCTCGCTGCACAACCGTCCGTTCAATCCCTTGGAACGCGCGCCCATCACGTACCCGCTCGACGTTGGCGTACGCGCCATCAACGCGATGCTGAGCGTAGGACGCGGCCAGCGCATGGGGCTGTTCGCGGGCAGCGGCGTGGGCAAGAGCGTGCTGCTCGGCATGATGGCCCGCTTCACCGCCGCGGAAGTGATCGTGGTGGGTCTCATCGGCGAGCGTGGGCGCGAAGTGAAGGAATTCATCGAGAACATCCTCGGCCAGGAAGGCCTGCAGCGCTCGGTGGTGGTCGCGGCACCGGCCGACGTGAGCCCGCTCATGCGCATGCAAGGCGCCGCCTACGCCACTGCGATCGCCGAGTACTTCCGCGACCACGGCAAGCACGTGCTGCTCATCATGGATTCGCTCACGCGCTACGCGATGGCGCAACGCGAGATCGCGCTCGCGATCGGCGAGCCGCCGGCCACGAAGGGCTATCCGCCGTCGGTGTTCGCGAAGCTGCCGCAGCTGGTGGAGCGCACCGGCAACGGCCCGCAGGGCGGCGGCTCGATCACCGCGTTCTATACCGTGCTCACCGAAGGCGACGATCAGCAGGATCCGATTGCGGATGCGGCGCGCGCCATCCTCGACGGCCATATCGTGCTCTCGCGCGGATTGGCCGAGCAAGGGCACTATCCGGCGATCGACATCGAGGCCTCCATCAGCCGCGCCATGACCTCGCTGATCGATCCGGGACACTTCGAGTTTACGCGCCGCTTCAAGCGCCTGTACGCGCGTTACGAGCGCTCGCGCGACCTCATCAGCATCGGCGCCTATTCGCCGGGCAGCGACCCGCTGCTCGACCAGGCGGTGAACCTCTATCCGCGCCTGGAAGCCTTTCTCGTGCAAGGCATGAACGAGCGCGAGAGCTATGCGGACAGCATCGCCGCCCTCGACCAGCTGTTCGGCACGGCCGCCTGATTCGCGTGGCGAGCGAAAAAAACGACCACCGGAGCAGCCCATGAGCACGCGGTTTCCCCTCCAACCCGTCATGGACCTCGCGCGCAACGGCGCCGACGCGGCCACGCTGCGCCTCGGCCAGGCCATGCAGGCGCTGATGGACGCCGACCGGAAGCTGAAGACGCTGCTCGACTACCGCGCCGAGTACCAGGCGAAGTTCCGCGACTCGGTTGCGAGCGGCATCGACAGCGGCGGCTGGCGCAACTTTCACCTTTTCCTCGCCAAGCTCGAGGCCGGCATCGAAGCCGCTCGTGCTCAGGCCGATGCCGCACGCGAATCCGCGCGGCAGGCGCAGGAGCAATGGCAGGAGAACCAGCGCAAGCTCAAGGCCTATGGCGTGCTGGCCGATCGGCATGAACGCAGCCAACAGAACGTGGCAGCGCGGCGCGAGCAGCGCGAGACCGACGACCGCGCCTCGAGCATCTACTCCCGCAACGCCGCCTTGCAGCGGCCGCGCTAGCGCGGACGGGATGCGCACGATGGCACATCCCTTGCTCGACTAGCCGCAAACTCGAACGGAGACCGGCATGGATGCCCTTTCCCTGGTACTGCCCGCGACCACGATCGCGAACCCCGGCGCGAACGGCGCCGATCCGAGCGCGCTGGACGCGGGCGGCGAGGCGGCGGCGCCGGACTTTGCAACGCTGCTGGCTGCCGGCCTGATGCCGCAGCAGGACCTTGCGAGCGTCCTGCCCGTGCCGCCAGCCGCAGTGCAAACCGCTGGCCAGGCAGGAGAACTCGATGGCAGCGAAGCTTTCACCGACGCAGGCGCCGCGGCGCTTGCCGCGCTGCCGATCGCACTTCATAGCGCGGTCATCGCACATGCGCCGAGCGCTTCGAACGACCTGGCTGCCGAAGTGCTGTCCGATGCGACCGGCACTGCCGTTGCGATGACAGCGGCGACCGGCAAACACACCCTCGACATTGCCGCCGAGGCGGCAACCCTTGCCGGCGCCGCTGCGCAGACCGAGCTGTCGAAGTTGCTCGAGCATGATCCTTTGGGGGTGACCGTCGCAGCCGACGCCGCGCACGGCGCTCCTGCCGAGCCCTCCGCTTCGCTGGGACACCTGCTGCACCTGGGCGCTACGGAAAAGCTCTCGCCCACCCAACCGAGCGCGATGCTGGAAGTGGGCGCGCCGGTGGACGGCCCGGACTTCGCCCAAGCCTTGTCGCAGCAAGTGGTGTGGATGGTGGGCAAGGATGCGCAGGTCGCGGAGCTGCGGATCAATCCGCCCGAGCTCGGCCCCGTGGAGGTGCGCTTGCTTATCTCCGGCGACGACGCCGTGGTGCAGTTCGCATCTGCGCATGCCGAGGTGCGAAGCGCGATCGAAGCGGCTATCGAGCGCCTGCGCGAATCGATGGCGCAAGCCGGCGTCCAGCTGGGGCAGACGTCGGTCAGCGCCGAATCGTTCCGCGAGCAAACCGCACAGCACTCCGGCGCCGGCGAAGGCCGCAACGGCTATCGCAACGGCGCCGAGCGCGTCGAACCCGAATGGACGCAGACGCCGATCGCCGGCGCCGTGCGCCGCGGCCTGGTCGATCTCTTCGCCTGAGAGCGCGAGCGCTCGGCGTCTTGCATGCGGGGCTCGAGCCTCGGGCACAAATCCGAAGATACCCCGCATACGCGGGTCTTTTTGCCGCATGAATCGCGGCTGCCTGCTCGCATAATCGCCTTCGTCCACCGACGAAGGAGTTCGCATGGCCACATCCGCCGCAGCCGCCAAGGCGCCCGTAGAAGCGCCTGCCAGCGCGCCCAAAAAGAAGAGCAATCTGCTGCTGATCGTCGTGCTCGCGGTCGTGCTGCTCGCCGCGGGCGGCGCCGGCGCATGGTGGTTCCTGAGCCAGTCTCACGGCGATGACGCGGAGGCGGAAGAGATCGAAGCCAAGCCTTCGATCTTCCTGCCGCTGGAGCAGTTCACGGTCAATCTTCAGCCCGAGGAAGGCCAGCAGTTCCTGCAAACTGCGCTGACGCTCAAGGTCTCCGAGCTGGAGATCGCCGACGCCATCAAGGCGCAGATGCCCGAAGTGCGCAGCCGCCTGCTGTTCCTGCTCTCCAGCAAGAAGCCCTCGGAGTTGAGCTCGCTCGAAGGCAAGAACAAGCTGACGGAGGAGATCGTGCGGGCAGTCGAAGCCACGCTGCCGCCGATGAAAACCAAGGCCAAGAAGGCGAAGAACAAGAACGACGACGCGAAGACGGCGAAGAAGGGCAAGAAGGCGAAAGCAACGGCGCAGGAAGAGCCCGAGGGGAAGGAAGAGCTGCCGAGGCGCGTCCTTGCGGTTTTCTTCACCCACTTCATCGTCCAGTAGCCCTGCGCGATTCGCAGCGAGCATCCGCGTAAGGTCACCGACGCCATGAGCAAGGAATTTCTCTCCCAGGACGAAGTCGACGCCTTGCTGAAAGGCGTGTCGGGCGAAGCCGACGAGGTTGCCCCGGAGCCTGCGTCCGAAGGCGGTGTGCGCCCCTACAACATCGCCACCGAAGAGCGCATCGTGCGCGCGCGCATGCCGGCCTTCGAGATGGTCAACGAGCGCTTCGCCCGCCAGCTGCGCGTCGCGCTGTTCAATTTCCTGCGCCGCAGCGCCGACGTGACCGTGTCCCCGCCGCGGGTGCAGAAGTTCAGCGACTTCGTACGCAACCTGGTCGTTCCGACCAACCTGAACCTGGTGCAGGTGCGGCCGCTGCGCGGCACGTCGTTGTTCATCTTCGATCCCAACCTGGTGTTCCTCGCGATCGACAGTCTGTTCGGTGGCAGCGGCCAGTTCCTTTCCCGCGTCGAGGGCCGCGACTTCACCCAGACCGAGATGCGCATCATCCAGCGCATGCTCGAGCTCGTGTTCGAGGAGTACGAGAAGAGCTGGAAGCCGGTGCACGAGATCAAGCTCGAGTACCTGCGCTCGGAGATGAACACGCAATTCGCCAGCATCGCGACACCCAACGACGTCGTGGTGGTAACCACGCTCAACATCGAATTCGGCTCCGCGGGCGGCGAGATGCACATCTGCATTCCCTGGACCTCGCTCGAGCCGCTGCGCGATGTGCTCTACAGCGCCATGCAGGCCGACACGCACGAGACCGACAAGCGCTGGTTCAAACAGCTGCAGCGCGAAGTGCAGAATGCCGAAGTGGAGCTGATCGTGAAGCTCGGACACTCGGCGATCACGCTCGAGCAGATTCTGAACATGCAGGCGGGCGACGTGATCGGGATCGACGTGCCGGAGACGATGCAGGCCGAAGTGGACGGCGTCCCGGTGCTCGAATGCCGCTGCGGCGTCTCGAACGGCCAGTACGCGGTGCGGGTGAGCCGCATGATCTCGCACAGCCAGGAAAGCTAACGGAGGGAACCCATGTCAGAGCTCGCTACCGATCAGGCCATCAGCACCGACGACTGGGCCGCCGCCCTGAACGAACAGAATGCGGCCAATGCCGACACCAATGCCGATGTCGACGGCGCGTTCGAGCAGGCTCACGAAGCGCGTGCGCCCAACCCGGCGGTATTCGAGCAATTCAGCGGGTCGGGCGCGCGGACACCGACGCGAAACGATATCGATCTGGTGCTCGACATCCCGGTTCAGCTCACCGTCGAGCTGGGCCGCACCAAGCTTGCCATTCGCAGCCTCCTGCAACTCGCGCAAGGCTCGGTCGTGGAGCTCGACGGCCTCGCCGGCGAGCCGATGGATGTGCTGGTGAACGGCTGCCTGATCGCGCAAGGCGAAGTCGTGGTCGTGAACGAAAAGTTCGGCATTCGCCTGACCGACGTCATCACGCCCAGCGAGCGCATGAAGAGGCTCGGCAAGTGACCCGGCCGATGCCACGCTGGCTTGCCGGCTGCGCCGCTGCGCTGGCCGCGTTGCCGGCTGCGGCACAGGACCCGGCGAGCCCGATGAGCGCCGGCAGCCTGCTGCAGGTTTTCGCCGGATTGCTGCTGGTGCTCGCGCTCGTCATGGCCGCGGCCTGGGCGCTGCGCCGTATCGGCCGCGTGCCGGGACTTTCGAACCAGGCGATCAGGACAATCGGCACGGCTTCGGTCGGCACGCGCGAGCGCGTGGTGCTGCTGGAGGTCTCCGGCACCTGGATACTCGTCGGCGTCGCGCCCGGACAGGTGCGAAGCCTGGCCACGATGCCCAAGGGCGATCTGCCCGTCGCACCTTCTTCCATGGCTGCCCCGCAGTTCGCACAGTGGCTGCAGCGTTTCACGGACCGTACCCATGCCCCGTAATCTCGTTCTCGCCATCGCCGGCGTCGTGCTGGCGATGCTTCCGGAGCTCGCCTTCAGCCAGAACGCCGGCATCCCGGCTTTCACCTCCACGCCGACAGCCGGCGGCGGCCAGTCGTACACCCTGAGCATTCAGACGCTCCTGACGCTGACCGCTCTCACCTTTCTGCCCGCGCTGCTGCTGCTCATGACCGGCTTCACGCGCATCATCATCGTGCTTTCGCTGCTGCGCCAGGCGCTCGGGACGCCGACCTCGCCGCCCAACCAGGTGCTGATCGGCCTGGCGCTGTTCCTGACGCTGTTCGTCATGGCGCCAGTGCTCGAGCGCATCTACAACGAAGCCTGGGTGCCGTACTCGGAGGAAAAGATCGAATTCAACGAGGCGCTGCAAAAGGGCGCGCAGCCCCTGCGCGGATTCATGATGCATCAGACGCGCCAGGCCGACCTGGGCCTGTTCCTCAAGCTCTCCGGGCGCCAGGACGTCGAGAGGCCCGAGGACGTGCCCTTCACCGTGCTGGTGCCGGCCTACGTGACGAGCGAGCTGAAGACGGCGTTCCAGATCGGGTTCCTCGTCTTCATCCCGTTTCTCATCATCGACATGGTGGTCGCATCGGTGCTGATGTCGATGGGCATGATGATGGTGTCGCCCGCGCTCATTGCGCTGCCGTTCAAGCTGATGCTGTTCGTGCTGGTGGACGGGTGGAACATTTTGCTCGGTTCGCTGGCGCAGAGTTTCGCGCAATGAATCCCCAAACCGTAATGGCCCTGGGCCAGAATGCGCTGGAGCTGACGCTCATGATCTCGGCGCCGCTGCTGATCTCGGCGCTGGTCGTCGGCCTCGTCGTGAGCGTCTTCCAGGCCGCCACGCAGATCAACGAGATGACGCTTTCGTTCATCCCGAAGCTGGTGGCGATCTTCGCCGCGCTGCTGATCTCGGGGCCCTGGATCATCACCGTGATGACCGACTACATGCGCCGGCTGATCACCAGCATCCCGACGCTCATCGGCTGAGCGGCCTCGCACCTTGATCACGGTCACCTCGGCCCAGCTCGATGCCTGGCTCACGGCGCTGATCTGGCCGCTCACGCGGGTGCTCGCCGTTCTGGCCGCGGCGCCCGTTCTCGGCCAGACGCACATACCGGCCCGCATCCGCATCGGGCTCGCCATCGGCATCGTGCTCGTGCTCGTGCCGACGCTGCCCGCGCCGCCCGCGATCGCACCGACCTCGGCTGCAGGCATGCTCATCCTCGCCACGCAGATCGTGATCGGCCTTGCGATCGGTTTCGTTTTGCGGCTGGTCTTCGTCGCTGTCGAAATGGCGGGGGACCTGATCGGACTGCAGATGGGGCTTGGGTTCGCGATGTTCTACGATCCCGGCAACGTCCAGCACACGCCGATCGTCGGCCAGTTCATGGGCCTGCTCGCGACCCTGGTGTTTCTCGCCATCAACGGCCACCTGATGATCATCTCCGCGCTGGCCGACAGCTTTCGCACCCTGCCCATCGCCGCAGCGCCGCTCGGGGCAAATCTGTTCGAAGCGCTCTCACGCCACGGCGCGATCGTTTTCGTGGCCGGCCTGCAGCTGGCACTGCCGCTCATCGTCACGATGCTGGTGGTGACCCTGGCGCTCGGCGTGCTCACCCGCGCCGCGCCGCAGCTCAATATCTTCGCGGTGGGATTTCCGCTCACGATCGCGATCGGCTTCGGCGCGCTCATCCTGACCCTGCCCTACTTCGGGCCACTGTTCGAGCGCACGCTCGACCAGGCCTTCATCTTCGTCACCAATCTTCCGGCGCGCTGAGCGCCGCGGTCCCGCTGCGAATCACACCACGCCAGAGTCGGAGTAGGAATGACGGTCACCCATCACCCCCTCCACAGATCCGTACGAGCGGGATTACCGCATACGGCTCCTGCCTTGGGTCGTGACGATCAGACGCTGGTTGGGGTAAGGGTGGCAGATGCGTGCGGGAGGCAACCAGTGCGCGATGAGCCGGCGCATACGGGTCCAGCTCAGATGGTGGGTCTGGCTGCGGCGGCACAACGTG
>WHTS01000137.1 GCA_009377585.1 Betaproteobacteria bacterium | reverse complement strand
CTCCTTTGTATGGGCCGCACGATCGATGGCGGCGACAAACCATAGAGTCGCCGCGCCGGGCTGTCAATGCGGCTGCGATGATAAGCTGGCGCTCGGATGCGATGCAGGGCCGCCGGGTCGCGGCGCATCGATTCGAAACGCACGGGAGCTGCCATGGCATCGACACTGTTGCTGGTCCCGGGGCTGCTCGAGATCGGCTGGGCGATCGGTTTGAAATACGGTGCAACGGTTCGCGGCGAATGCCGATTTTCCATCTGCTAGAATCCGGCGCGTTCTCTCCACCCATTCCATTCGCGAGATTTCGATGGCCCGAAAGCGCAGCGTTCCCAGCATCGCCGACCAGAAGAGCTACAAGGACATCCTGTTCGAGGTGAAGGACCAGGTCGCCTGGATCACGATCAATCGGCCGCGCATCCTGAACGCGTTCCGCGAGCAGTCGCTGGACGAGATGATCGACGCGGTGAAGTCCACCCGCGAGGATCCCTCCATCGTGGGCATCGTGTTCACCGGCGCCGGCGACAAATCCTTCTCCGCCGGGGGTGATTTCTATGCGATGCGCCGGCTCACGTTCCAGAACGCGTACATGTGGAACGACCGGATGCTCGGGCTCGCGATGGCGATCCGCGGCGTGCCCATTCCGGTGATCGCCATGATCAACGGCTGGTGCATGGGCGGCGGACACGAACTGGCGCTGTGGTGCGATCTCGCCATCGCCTCCGAGAATGCCGTGCTCGGGCAGACGGGGGCGCGTGTCGCTGCCTGTCCCACCGTAGGCGCGACGCAGTATCTGCCGCGGCTCATCGGCGAGCGCCTGGCGCGCGAGATGATTTTTCTCGCCCGCCGCTTCAGCGGCAAGGAAGCGGTGGAAATCGGCCTTATCAACAAGTGCGTGCCGCAAAAGGAACTGCTGGCCGAAACGCTCAAGTGGTGCGAGACCCTCAAGGGCCACAGCGCGCAGACGCTGCGCATGACGAAGAAGTCGCTCAACTTCGAATCCGACCTCCTGTACGCCTCGTGGCAGCATGGCATGGAATTGCTGGCGCACGTGTGGGGCTCCGAGGAAAGCCTCGAAGGCATGAATGCCTTCCTCGAAGGCCGCAAGGCCGACTTCCAGGGCTTTCGCATGCGCAACAAGCGCGAGATGGAAAAGTACCTGGAGGGCAACGCGCGCGACATGAACGCACCGCCGTCGATGCGGCGCAAGCGCTGATGCCGCGATTCCGGGCGCGATTCAGTCCGCCTGAAGTGACATGCTCCGTTCTGCGACGGCTCGCATAACGCGCTCTAGACGTTCGAGGACGTCCGAGAAGGAGAGGCGCTTCGCCGGGTCGCCGCCGTACGGAGCCTGGCGTGCTCGGAACTCCATGGAACTGCCCGGTGTCTAGGCGATTGGGCAGCGCTACGACCATCGGCGCCTCCAAGTGGTTGCGAAGCCGAGCGTCAGGGACTTGGAGCGCCCGGCCTAGCGACCGGCCCTGCAATCGAGTCGGGACGCCACGCCGGTTTTCGGTTGCGGCAGGTGGATAGCCCGCGAAAAGGCTGTTCGCTCTCTTGTCGACCTCCTCGCCTCGCAAGCGCCTGACCGGGAAGCACGCGTCGGCCCCGGTATCGACCCAGGAACCTGCCCGCATCAGCGGGCACGAGACGCTCCCCTCTCCCCTTGGGAGAGGGGCTGGGGGTGAGGGAAGAGACGCCACGACAAGGTTCCAGGGCGCAAGCCGCGACATATGCGTCGTGGCGTCTCTGTCGCATCCGCTTCGCCTTCTGCTTGCCTCGCTTCTGCCCGCGATGCTGATTTGCATCGCGGTGCCGACCCTCGGCGCACGGGCGCAGGATAGCGGCATACAGCCGCAAAGGCAGACGCAGGATAGCGAGATGCCACCGCAGGGGCAGACGTCAAGTCCAGGTCAGGCCTTGCCAGTCATCGTCGCAACCGCGATCGAAGCGCAGGATATCGCCGCAGTCGAAGTGATCGGCTCGGGCCTGGCATTGCGCTCGGTCACGTTGTACCCCGCCTCGGCCGGTGAGGTCGTCGAGGTCGCGTTCCAGGCGGGGCAAGCCGTGCGTGCCGGCCAGGTACTGCTGCGCCTGGAGGATCGGCGCCAGCGCCTTGCCGTCGACATGGCGTCGGCTCGGCTCGATGCCGCTCGCCGTTTGCTCGCGCGCTACGAACGAACCGGCAGCACGGGCGCAGTTGCCGGCAGCGTGCTCGACCAGGCGCGCAACGAACTGCGCCAGGCCGAGATCGCACTGGCCCAGGCGCGAGAAGCGCTTGCAGACCGTACGGTGCGCGCTCCATTCGCCGGCGTGGTCGGTCTGGCGGAGGTGCAATCCGGCGACCGCATCACGACCGAGACGGTCGTGACGACGCTGGACGATCGCAGCCGGATCCGCGTGGCCTTCAGCGTGCCCGAGGCGTACCTGAGCCGCCTTGCCATCGGACACGATCTGACGGTGACCAACGTAGCCTATCCCAGCCGCCGCTTCGAGGGCCGGTTGTCGCGCATCGACAGCCGCGTCGACCCGGTGACGCGCCAGGTGCGCGTGGAGGCCGTGGTGCGCAACGTCGAGGATTTGCTGCGTCCCGGAATGTCGTTCCAGGTCGACCTGCGATTTCCTGGCGGTCGCTTCATCAGCGTGCCCGCACTGGCTTTGCAATGGGACCGCGAAGGATCGCATGTCTGGGCGGTCCGGGACCAACGCGCCGTGCGGGTACCGGTGCGCATGGTGCGCCGGCTGCCGACGCGCGTCCTGCTCGAGGGGTCCTTGCGCAAAGGCGAGGCCGTGGTGGTCGAGGGCGTGCAGCGCCTGCGCGACGGCCGCGCGGTGGAAGTCATCGGCTCGGACGACGGCGCGCCGGCGGCGAAGGGCGAGACACGATGATGCGATCGCCAGCGAGAGCTCGCACGCTTATATCGGCCTGGCCGAACCCTGGCGTGCTCGAAACGCGCGCAAGCGCGGCGGTGTCGCGATGAGTGTCGATCGCGCATCCGATGCATCCGATCTGCCGGCGCTGAGCATCCGCCGGCCGTGGCTCGTGATCGTGCTCAACCTGCTGATCGTGATTGCCGGCCTGGGTGCGCTGCGCGGCGTGGAGATCCGCGAGCTGCCGAACATCGATCGGCCGATCGTGGCCGTGCGCGCCGACTATCCCGGCGCGGCGCCCGAGACGCTGGATGCCGAAGTCACCCGCTTGATCGAAAGCGCCGCCGCGCGCGTGCAGGGCGTCTACTCGGTGCGCTCGGGCAGCGAAGAAGGCAATCTGCGCGTCATCGTCGAGTTCCGCCCGGATGTCGACCTGATCACGGCGGCCAACGATGTGCGCGAAGCCGTGAGCCGCGTCGAGGGCGACCTGCCCGAGGGCGTGGAGAACCTCACCATCGTCAAGGCCGACGCCGACGCCGAGCCGGTGATGCGGCTCGCAGTCTCGAGCAAGCGGCTCGCGATCGACGAGCTTACGCAGGCGATCGAGGATCAGATCGAGCCCGCCTTCGTTGCCGTGCCCGGCGTCGCCGACGTGACACCGTTCGGCGATCGGGAGCAGGTGCTGCGCGTGCGCCTGAGCCCGGAGCGACTCGCCGCCTTGGGTTTGGCGGTCGGCGACGTGGTGGCGGCCTTGCGCACGGCGCGCGCCGACGTGCCTGCCGGCAGCCTGGAGACGCAGCAACAGGAGGTGCTGGTCAGAGCCAACGCGTCGGTGGCGACGCCGGAACAGGCGCTGGCGCTGCAGCTACGTCCGGACGTACGGATGGCCGATGTCGCCGACGTCCATTTCGCGCCTGCGGATGCGACCGCCTATGCGCGCCTCGATGGCCGCACCGTCGTCAATCTTGGCATCGTGCGCCAGGCCCAGTCCAACACCGTCGACATCTCCGAGGGCGTACGCCGCGTCGCGGAGCGGATCAATGCCCGCGGTGACGACTTCCGCATCAGCGTGGTTGCCGACGATGCCATATTCATCCGCGGCGCGATCCACGAGGTGCTGTTCACCTTGGCGCTTTCGGTGGTGATCGTGATCGCGGTCGTCGGGCTCTTCCTCGGCCGCTGGCGCGCGACCCTGGCACCGGCGGTCGCCATTCCGGTCTCGCTGATCGGCACGCTGGCCGCGATCTGGATCCTGGGCTACTCGCTGAATTTGCTGACGCTGCTCGCGCTGGTGCTGGCGTCCGGACTGGTGGTCGACGACACCATCGTCGTGCTGGAGAACATCCAGCGCCGGCGCGGCCAGGGCTTGGGCCCGCGGGCTGCCGCGGTGCTCGGCACGCGCGAGGTTTTCTTCGCCGTGATGGCGACCACCGCGACGCTCATTGCTGTGTTCGTGCCAATCTCCTTCCTGCCTTCGTCCGCGGGGCGGCTGTTCGCCGAATTCGGATTCGTGATGGCGATTGCCGTAGCACTGTCGGCGTTCGTTGCCCTGTCGCTGGCGCCGATGATCGCTTCGCGCATGCCGGACGAGACAGCGGTGGAAACCTATGCTGCGCCGCGCCGGCTGAGACGATTCGGCAGCCGAATGGGCGCGCGCCGGCTCGGCGCTGCGTTGCGAGGCAGCGGCGCCTGGATGCGTCATGTCTACGAGCGCGCATTGCGGGCGGTGCTGGGTCATCCCTGGTGGCTTCTGATCGCCAGCCTGCTGCTGGCCGCAGCCGCCGTGCTTGGATTCGGCCGTCTCATGCAGGAGCTGGTGCCGGCCGAAGACCGCGGCCTGTTGCAAATCCGAATGCAAGGCCCCGATGGCACGGGGCTGCCGTACATGGATCGTCAGCTGGAAACTGCGCTGGCCGCCGTGCAGCCTCTGGTCGACAAGGGCGTGGTATCGCAGGTGTTCACGATCACCGGCGGCTGGGATCCGAATCGCGCCGAGATCATCGCACCGCTGGTCGACTGGGGCGAGCGCGAGATGAGCCAGCAGGAGGCGGCTGCGTGGGTGCTGTCGAAGCTCGAGCGCTTGCCTGGCGCACGCGTGCGCATCCGCAGCGGCAGCAGCCTGGGTGTCGGCGGCAGCGATGGCCTGGTGCGCTTGATGATCACCGGCGAAGAGCACGCGCGCATCGCCGAAGTGGCTTTCCGCTTCGCCGCGGCCATCCAAGAGCGCTTGCCGGGCCTGGGCGAGGTGCAGGTCGAATGGCAGGCGTCCCAACCGCAACTGTCGATGGTGATCGACCGGCAGCGGGCCTCCGAGCTCGGCGTGTCCATCGAAGGGCTCGAGGCCCTGCTGCGCGCGCTGGTCGATGGCTACGAGGTCACCGAGATCACCTCGAAAGACAGGACCATTCCGGTCATCGTGCAGTCGGCGCGGCGCGGCGCGACGGCACCCGAGGATCTGCTCATGCTCAAAGTGCGCGCAGCAGGCGATCGCCTGGTGCCGCTGGTGCAGTTCGTGCGCTTCGAGGAGCACGCCATTCCCGCCGAGCTGGAGCGCTTCGGCCAGCGCCGTGCGGTCGAAGTCATCGTCCAGCCGCGCGCGGGCTATGCGCTGCAACAGGCGGTGGACGAGCTGCGTGCGCTCGCTGCTAGCGAGTTGCCGCCGCAGATGGGCATGCTGTTCCGTGGCGATGCGGCCACGCTGGAGGAAACCTCGCACGACGTGGCGGCCACCTTCGGTATCGCCCTGCTGGTCGTGTTCCTGGTGCTCGTGGCGCAGTTCGAGAGTCTCACGAGCGCGGCCTCGGTGCTGCTCACCGTTCCGTTCGGCCTGGCGGCTGCGGTGTTTGCGATGCTGCTCGGCGATGTCTCGCTCAACATCTACAGCGAGATCGGCTTGCTGCTGCTGGTCGGCGTAATGGCGAAGAACAGCATTCTGATGGTGGAATTCGCCGACCAGCTGCGTGATGCGGGCCGCAGCGTGCGCGAAGCTGCATTCGAAGCCTCGTGCACGCGGCTGCGCCCGATCACGATGACGATGACCGCCACGGTCGTGGGCGCGCTGCCGCTGCTGCTGAGCGGCGGGCCGGGCGCGGAATCGCGCATCGCGATCGGCTCGGTGATCTTCGGCGGGCTTTCGCTGGCTGCATTGTTCACGCTGTTCCTCACGCCGGTGATGTACCTCGGCATCGCGCGCTTCTCTTCGCCTCGCCGGCACCACGGCGACCGGCTGGCGGCCGAGATGGAAGCCGCGCGCAGCATGGACGCGGGCGCGCACGCGCCGAAGGAAGCACGGTGACCGGCTGCATGACGTGCGCATGGAGCGCGCTGCTTCTCCTTGCCGGCGCGCTCGCAGGCTGCGCAGGACCGGCGCCGCAGCCCGTGCATCCAAACATCGAGCTCGATGCTGCCGATCGCTATGCCGCCGCCGATTCCGCTGCGGCAACGCCCGAGGCCTCCGATCTGCGTTGGTGGCTGCGCTTCGACGATGCGCTTCTGATCGAATGGGTCGAGCGCGCGTTGGCCGGCGCGCCCGACATCGCGATCGCCAGGGAACGCGTAGCACAGGCCGACGCGCTGCTGCGCTCGGCGCGCGCCCAGCGCAGCCCGCGCCTCGGTTCCGAGGCAACCGCCGGCTACAACACGCGCGCCAGCGGTGGGCAACGCCGGGGGGCGCGATTGTCGGCCGGCTTGATCTTCGACTGGGATGCCGACCTGTGGGGCGGGCTGGAGCAAGCCGAACGTTCGGCCGCCGCGAATCTGTTGCGCAGCCGGGACCTGGTGCAGGCTACCCGTCTGGCCACCGCCGCTCTCGCGGCCAGCGGTGTGATCGAGTACCGCGAGGCCGTGCGCGACGCGCAACTCCTGGCGCAGGGGCATCGGCTACAGGACGACGTTCTGCGCGTGGTGCGGGTGCGATTCGATGCCGGGCTCGCGCCACGCCTGGATGTCGAACGCGCGGTGGCGGACCTGACGGCGATCGAAGCCGATCAGGCCACCGCGGCAGCGCGCACGCGGCAGGCGTTCGCAGCCTTGCAATTGCTGGCGGGCGAGCGGCCGCAGCCGCCGTCGTTGCAGGCGGTCGCGATTGCGCAGGCGAAGGAGACACAGCGCGCGGCGCCGCTGCCGGCGCTGCGCGGCGAGCAGCCGGTCGGGCGCCCGCTGGATCTCTTGCGGCAACGCGCCGATCTGCGCGCGGCCCAGCGGGCACTGGAAGCGGCCGTCGCCGACATCGGGGTGGCGCGGGCGGCGCTGCATCCGCGTTTGCGACTGCCCGGGACGCTCACACTGGTCTCGGGCGCTTTCAATGGCGCACTCATCGACACGGTGAGCGCCAGCATCGCCGCGGTGATCAACCTGGCCCTGTTCGATGCCGGCGAACGCCAGGCGCAGGTGGATGCGGCCGAGTCGCGCGCACGCGAGGCCGCGCTCGTTTACCGGCAAACCCTGCTGCAAGCGCTGGGTCAGGTCGAGTCGGCGCTGGTCGGCGCCCAGGCCGCTAGAGCGCGGATCGAGGCGCTCGAACGATCGGCGCGTGCCGCACAGGCGGCGGTCGAGGATGCCCGCACGCTGTACACGGCGGGCTTGAGCACCTTCCTCGATGTGCTGGACGCTCGCCGCACCTTGCTCACACTGCAGCGCCAGCAGCTCCAGGCGCAGGCCGACTCGGCGCGTCTGGCGGTCGCGACCTTCGAGGCTCTGGGCCTGGTGGAAGAAGCCGGCGACGAACCGCAGCTTCCCGCGGCGGCCTCGTAACGCAGCGTGTCTGCCGGTCCGTCCGGGACACGAGCACTCGAGTCTAATCACGCGGATCGCCAACAATCGGCGCTAGACTGAGCATCGAGTGCGATCGAGGACGAGGAGGGTTCGCCATGCGTTCGATCTTTGCAATCGCCGTCGCTGCGCTTGTCTTCGCCGTCCCGGCGCCAGCCCAGACCTATCCGACAAAACCCGTGCGCCTCATCATCCCGTTTTCGGCCGGCGGCGGCACGGACATTTTCGCGCGGCTCATCGGCCGCAAGCTTCAGGACAACATGGGACAGCCGTTCGTCGCGGACAACCGCGCGGGCGCCTCGGGCATCATCGGCTGCGAGCTGGTCGCGCGGGCGGAGCCCGACGGCTACACGCTGCTGATGAGCACCACCGGAACGCACACGACCAACCCGGCCATCTATTCCAAGCTCCCATACGATCCGCTCGAGGACTTCGAGCCGATCTCGCTCATCGCCGAATCGCCTTTCGTGCTGCTCGTGCATCCGTCGCTGCCGGTGAAAAGCGTGAAGGAGCTGATCGCCTTCGCCAAACAGCGGCCGGGGCAGCTCACCTATGGCTCGTCGGGCATCGGCAGCTCGTCGCATCTCGGCTTCGAGCTGTTCAATCTGATGGCGGGCATCAAGGGCGTGCACGTGCCCTACAAAGGGCTCGCGCCGGCGATGACCGATACGGCAGCAGGGCAGCTCGTGATGACGTGGAACTCGATCACGGCGAGCGCCGAGTTCATCAAATCCAAGCGCGTGCGCGCGCTGGGCATCGGCTCGAAGAAGCGCTCGCCGCTGATCCCCGATGTGCCGACGATCTCGGAGGCGGGGCTGCCGGGCTATGAGCTGGGCTCCTGGTACGGCATGTTCGCGCCGGCGCGCACGCCGCAGGCCATCGTGCGCCGGCTTTACGAGGAGATCGTCAAGGCGATCGCCGACCCCACGCTCAAGGAGCAGTTCACGGCGTTGAGCGCGGATGCGGTCGGCAGCACGCCCGAGGAATTCCGTGCCGTGCTGAAGAAAGACATCGCGAAATGGGCCAAGGTCGCGCGCGAGGCGAACGTCAAAGCGCAATAGCTCGGCTGGTTTCGGCCGACGATCGCTCCAGATGCCGCGACCAGTCGCATCGCAGCAAGCCGCGGTTCCCGGCAATCAACGTACGTGAACTGCGTGGGTCACCCTGCGCGCATACCAGGAAAGAGCTAAAGCGCAACGCACGTCATTACCCGCTTGGCGCATTTCGCGGGCCAAGTGCATAATCATTTCGGAGGAGGCGGTACTCAACGCTTTCAGAAAGTTGCGGCAGTCATACATGTTTGGGAGGGTTCCGCATGCATCTGATGCTTCGCACGCTGACCGTTGTTGCCACGGCCGCCGTCATGACGATGGGTACGTCGGTCGCCCTCGCGCAAAAGAGCGGAGGCATTATGAAGGTCTACCATCGCGAAACGCCGCCGAGCGGCTCGATCCACGAGGAGGCGACCAACTCCACCGTCTCGCCGTACATGGGCGTGTTCAATAACTTGGTCATGTTCGACCAGCACAAGGCGGTCAACAGCCTCGAGACCATCGTTCCCGACCTCGCCACCGAATGGTCGTGGAACGCGGACAAGACCCAGCTCGTCTTCAAGCTGCGCAAGGGCGTCAAGTGGCACGACGGCAAGCCCCTCACGGCCAAGGACGTCAAATGCACCTGGGATCTGTTGCTGGGCAACGTCAAGCCCGCCCTGCGCAAGAACCCGCGCAAATCCTGGTACGGGAACCTGGAGAAAGTCACCGCCGACAACGATTACCAGGCAACTTTCCATTTGAAGCGCAAGCAGCCGGCGTTCATCGCGCTGCTCGCCTCGGGCTATTCGCCGGTGTATCCGTGCCACGTACCGCCGGCGAAGATGCGCACGCATCCGATCGGCACCGGGCCGTTCAAATTCGTCGAGCAGAAGCAGAACGAGCACGTCAAGTTCACGCGCAACCCCGATTACTGGAAGAAGGGTCGGCCCTACCTCGACGGCATCGAGTGGACCATCATCCGCAGCCGCTCGACCCGGGTGCTCGCGTTCGTCGCCGGCGACTTCGACATGACGTACAACGCCGACGTCACCCACGCATTGCTCAAGGACATCAAGAAGCAGGCGCCGAAGGCGGTGTGCGACATGGTGACGACCAACGTTACTCGCAACCTCATCGTCAATCGCGACAAGCCGCCGTTCGACAATGCGAAGATCCGCGAGGCGATGGCGCTCACGCTCGACCGCCAGGCCTTCGTCGATATCCTGAGCGAGGGCGACGCGGTCATCAGCGCCAACTTCCTGCCCCCGCCCTACGGGGTATGGGGCATGCCGGCCGAGGTGCTGAAGAAGGTGCCGGGTTACGGCGACGTGAAAGCCAATCGCGCGGCCGCGCGCAAGATCATGGAGTCGCTCGGCTACGGTCCGGACAAGCGGCTGAAGATCAAGGTGGCGACGCGCAACATCGCGATCTATCGCGACCCTGCCGTCATCCTCATCGACCATTTGAAGGAAATCTACATCGACGGCGAGCTCGATACCGTGGAGACGAGCAACTGGCACGCCAAAGTCGGGCGCAAGGACTACATGGTCGGGATGAACCTCACGGGGCTCGGCGTGGACGATCCCGACGCCATGTTCTACGAGAACTACGCCTGCGGCTCCGAGCGCAACTACACCGGCTACTGCAACAAGGAGCTGCAGGCGCTGTTCGACAAGCAGTCGATGATGGAAGACCAGGAGGCGAGGAAGAAGCTGGTGTGGGAGATCGACCGCAAGCTGCAGGAGGACGGGGCGCGCCCGATCATCTTCAACGCCAAGGGGGCTACCTGCTACCAGCCGCGCGTGAAGGGCTTCACCGTGATGACCAACAGCGTCTACAACGGCTGGCGCTTCGAGGACGTGTGGCTCGACAAATAGGCAGGCGACGGCTCCGGTGCCGCGGTCGGCCGGCTCGGCTGGCAGACACCGCTCCCCTGACCGGATCGCCTTCGTAAACCAGGGCGCGCACGCCAAGGAGAAGACAGGCCATGACGAGCTACATGGTGCGGCGCTTCTTCCTCATGCTGCTGACGCTGTTCGGCATGTCGATCGTCATCTTCTGCATGCTGCGCCTGATGCCGGGCAATATCGCCGACATCATGTTCGATTCGGCAGGGTTCATCGACCCGGCGGCGAAGGCGGCGCTGGAGAAGGAGCTCGGGCTCGACCTGCCGATTCCACTCCAGTACTGGAACTGGATCAGCGCGCTTCTCACCGGCGATCTCGGCATCTCCTACGTCTCCGAGTTGCCGGCGATCGACGAGCTTGGGCCGCGCATCCCGATCACGCTCAAGCTCGCGGCGATGTCGCTGTTCTTCGCGGTGCTGTTCGGCGTGCCGTTCGGCGTGATCAGCGCCGTGCGCCAGGACACGCCGCTCGATTATGCGCTGCGCGTGTTCAGCCTGAGCGGGCTGTCGCTGCCTTCGTTCTGGCTGGCGCTGCTGATCCTGATGGCGTGCGTGAAGTATTTCGGCGAGATCCCGATTTACACCGACACGCCGGAGAGCCTGTGGGCGGAGTTCAAGCTCCTGCTGCTGCCGGCCGCGGCCGTCGGCTTCCGTGCCTCGGCCATCATCATGCGTCTTACGCGCTCCTCGATGCTCGAGGTGCTGCGCCAGGACTACATTCGCACCGCGCGCTCCAAGGGCGCTTCCGAGCGCTCGGTCAACTACCATCACGCGCTGAAGAACGCCATCCTGCCCGTGGTCACCATCATCGGCATCGAGGCGGCGTTCCTGATCGGCGGGCTCATCATCACCGAGACGGTGTTCAATATCCCGGGTGTAGCGCACTTCCTGGTCGAGGCGATCCTCAAGCGCGACTACCCGATCGTGCAGAATCTGGTAATGCTGATCGCGGTCGTGGTCGTGTTCATGAATTTCCTGGTGGACATAATGTATGCGAGCCTGGATCCGCGGATCAAGTACGCATAGCAGTAGCCTCGGAACGGTGGGTGCTCTCGCGATGAGCATGGCGCAGGTCGACAACGGGACCATTTCTCGGGAGCGCACGCGGTGACCACGATCGATCATGCAGCAGAGCTGCACAAGGCAGGGGCGAATGTCGACGGCAAGCTCTCCGTTTTCCTGTTCTATTGCCGCCGCCACCCGCTCGGGGCGATCGGCGGCCTGATCTTCGTCGTCTTGGTGTTCGCGGCTCTTTTCGCCGGCTGGATAGCACCGCACGATCCGCTCGGGACCAATGCCGACGACTCGCTGGCGGCGCCCGGCGCTTCGCACCTTCTGGGGGCCGACGTGATGGGGCGCGACCTCTTCAGCCGCATCGTCCACGGTGCGCGCATCTCGCTCATGGTGGGCATCGGCTCCACACTACTTGGTGGGCTCCTCGGCGTGGCCATCGGGCTCATGTCGGGCTATCTGCTGGGCTGGTTCGACCTGGTCACCCAGCGCATCATCGACATCATGCAGGCGCTGCCGCTGCTGGTGATGGCGCTGGTCATGGCGGCGGCGCTGGGGCCGTCGCTCGAGAACACGATCATCGCTATCTCGATCCCGCTCGTCCCGCACGTCGCGCGCGTGATCCGCGCGAATACGTTGTCGCTGCGCGAAATGCCGTTCGTGGAGGCGGCGCGCGCCATCGGCATGAGCGAGACGCGCATTGCGCTGAAGCACATCCTGCCCAACACCCTGGCGCCGTTCATCGTGCTGGCGACGGCGCAACTCGGCTCGGCGATCCTGACCGAGGCTTCGCTGTCCTTCCTCGGGCTCGGCATTCCCGAGCCGCACCCCTCCTGGGGACGGATGCTGTCGGAATCAGCGGCCGAGTACGTGCGAGTGGCGCCGTGGCTCGTCATCTATCCCGGCATCGCCATCAGCCTGGCCGTGTTCGGCACCAACCTGCTGGGCGACGCGCTTCGGGACATCCTCGACCCGCGTCAGCGCAGCTAGCCCGGATCCTTTCATCGAACACGAAGGCGTGAGCCGATGGCGATGGTCGAACCCCTGAAGCAGGCGCCCGCGGCGGAAGTGCGCTCAGCCACGATGGCGCAGGAGTACGCGCTCGAGGCCGACAGCCTGCAGACCTGGTTCTATACCCGCGGCGGCATCGTCAAGGCGGTCGACGATGTCTCGTTCAAGCTCGGTCGCAGCGAAACGCTCGGCATCGTCGGCGAGTCGGGCTGCGGCAAGAGTATAACCGCGTTGACGCTGATGCGGCTCATCCCGGATCCGCCCGGGCGCATCGTCGGCGGCTCGGTCAGGATGGGCGGGCGCGATCTTCTCCAGCTCGAGGAGGAGGAAATGCGCGCCATTCGGGGCAACGAGATCTCGATGATCTTCCAGGAGCCGATGACCTCGCTCAACCCGGTCATCACGGTGGGGCGGCAGATCGGCGAGGCGCTGATCCTGCACCAGGGCATGAGCAAGAAGGAGGCGCTCGACCGATCGATCGAGATGCTGCGCCTGGTGCGCATTCCCGAGGCGCAGCAGCGGGTGCGGGAATATCCGCATCAGCTTTCAGGCGGCATGCGCCAGCGGGTGATGATCGCGATGGCCTTGGCATGCAATCCAAAGGTGCTGATCGCCGACGAGCCGACCACCGCGCTGGATGTCACCATTCAGGCGCAGATCCTGGAGCTGATCGTCGAGCTGAAGGAAAGGCTCGGCACGGCGGTCATCCTGATCACGCACGACCTCGGCGTGGTCGCGGAAACGACGCGGCGTGTCATCGTCATGTACGCGGGCCGCAAGGTCGAGGAAGCGGACTGCGAGGCGTTGTTCGAGACGCCGTTGCATCCCTACACCCACGGGCTGCTGTCCTCGATCCCGGGCTTGGGCATCCTGGCGGGCGGCGAGGCCGCCCGGCGCGATCGGCTGACCGAGATTCCGGGCATCGTTCCGGCGCTGAACGCGCTGCCGCCCGGCTGCGCCTTCGCGCCCCGGTGCCCGCACGCGGACGGCCAATGCCGCGCGCACCGTCCGCCCTATGAGCAGAAGCGCAGCGGCCATTGGGCCGCCTGCTGGCATTCCGAGAAACTCTACGGGGCCCGCCATGCTTGACCTGGTCAGCTCCGGCACACGCGCGCCGCAGCCGGCGGCGGCTCCGCTCACGCAGGTTCCGCTGCTCGAGGTCGAGGGGCTGAAGAAGCATTTCCCGGTCACGAAGGGCGTGCTCTCACGCACGGTCGGGCAGGTGCATGCCGTCGACGGCGTGAGCTTCGATATCGCCGCGGGCGAAACCCTCGGCCTGGTCGGCGAGTCGGGCTGCGGCAAGTCCACCGTCGGGCGCACCGTGCTGCGCCTGCTCGATCCGACCGCGGGCAGCATCAGGGTCAACGGCAAGGACATCACGCGGCTCGACAAGAAGGAGCTGCGGCCCTACCGGCGCGAGATGCAGATCATCTTCCAGGACCCGTTTTCCTCGCTCAATCCGCGCATGTCGGTGGGCGAGATCGTCGGCGAGCCGCTCGCGATCCACGGCATCGCGCAAGGCGCCGCGAAGGAAGATCGGGTGGCCGCGCTGTTCGACCGGGTGGGGCTGCGCAAGGCGCAGATGAAGAGCTATCCGCACGAGTTCTCGGGCGGCCAGCGGCAGCGGATCGGCATCGCCCGGGCGCTCGCGTTGAATCCGCGGCTGATCGTCGGCGACGAGCCCGTGTCCGCGCTCGACGTCTCGATCCAGGCGCAGGTGATCAACCTGCTGATCGATCTGCAGGCCGAGTTCAACCTGTCGTATCTGTTCATTGCCCACGATCTGGCCGTGGTGGAGCACATCAGCCATCGCGTGGCGGTGATGTATCTCGGGCGCATCGTGGAATATGCCGACAAGAAATCGCTCTTCACCAGCGCGAAACATCCTTACACCGAGGCGCTGCTCTCCGCGGTACCGGTGCCGAACCCCAAGATCAAGCGCGCGAAGCGAATACTCCAGGGCGACGTGCCGAGCCCGGTCACGCCGCCGCCGGGTTGTCATTTCCACACTCGCTGTCCCTATGCCGAGGCGCGCTGCCGGATCGAAGTGCCGCAGCTGCGGCAGCTCGGGCCCGGCCACTTCGTTTCGTGTCATCTGCGCTGAGTCGGATCCCGCTGGTAACATTCGGCATCGAACAGCAGACGGGA
>WHTS01000136.1 GCA_009377585.1 Betaproteobacteria bacterium | reverse complement strand
ATGCCTTCACGTTGGGCCTCCGTTCTCGGTGTGGATTGGATGTCTCTCGCAATTCATCCATACCCTACACCTACGGACGGCCCAACGTCATTTCTGTCTTGGACAACAGTGATTCTTCGAAGAACTCATGCGCATGATACATATCACCCGGGCCACTGCAAAGCCTGAGCACGAACAGCCTTGTAAGAGGAGCGTGCTTTGAGAATCGCTGAGATCAATCTCTATCAGGTAAGCCTGCCGCTCAAAGCGCCGTACCGGGTCTCGTTCCGAACCTATACCGAGCTGGAACCCTTGCTGGTCGAGATGCGCGACGGCGAAGGGAGGTCGGGTTGGGGCGAAGCCTACATTCCGGCGGGCTCCACCTTCGAGACGATCGACAGCGCCTGGACGTTCTGCCGGGAATACGCAGCGCGGCTCGTCGGAAAAAGCGGTTCACGAGGTGCGGTTGGCCTTAGATGAGAAGACTGAGTCGGCGCCCTTTGCCGTGACCGCGATGCGCACTGCGCTGGACTTGCTCTCGCGGCATCCGGCGCTCAAAGTCGAAAGCCAAACCCGCATACCACTGCTCGTGCCCGTCGCCTCCAAGACCGAGCCGGAGATCGAAGAAGAAGTCGAACGCCTGCTCGCTGCCGGCTACCGCACGCTGAAAGTCAAAGTCGGTTGGCAAGTCGAGGACGACCTGAAACGGGTGACCGCCGTGCAGCAGGCCGCGCGTGGACGAGCCGAAATCACGATGGACGCCAATCGCGGATATCAACGCGACGATGCGTGCCGCTTTGCCTCGTCGCTCGACCCGGCGGGCATTGCGCTTTTCGAGCAGCCCTGCGAAGCGGACGAATGGGAAGCCAACGCAGCGGTGGCAAAGGTTTCGACGGTGCCCCTGATGCTCGACGAGTCGATCAGGAGCGTCCGCGACATCAGGCGCGCGGCGACTGTAGACGGTGTGAAGCTCGTCAAGCTCAAGTTGAAGCGCGTGGGCGGTATCGATCGCGCGCTGGAAGCCATGCAAGTCGCGCAAGAGTCGAATCTCGGTGTGTGCCTCGGCGACGGCGTAGCGACCGACTTGCTGTGCTGGGTGGAGGCTTGCGTCGGGCGGGGTTTTCTCGAGCGCGCGGGCGACATGAACGGGTTTCTGAAGCCGAGGACATCACTGCTGCGCGAGCCGCTTGCGTTTCAGAACGGATCCATTGTGCTCGAGCCGGGATTCTGGCCCGAGATCGATCGGGCTGTCGTCAAGGCCTACCAACTGCGCAGTGAGCGCTTTGGGCGCTCGCGCGTGGCCCAGAGCTGAGCTTCGAGCTCAAGCGGAGCGAATACGGGAGTTTCTCTAATGACTGCAACCGCAACCACGGAAATCACTGTTACGCCGCTCGGCAACGGCATCGGCGCCGAGTTGGGAGGAATCAATCTGCGCGAGTCGATCGCGGTGGAAACGAAAGCGGTGATCATGGAGGCCTGGCTCGAGCATCTCGTGCTGCGGCTGCGCGGCCAGCAAGGCGCGTCCACCCGGCAGTTCGTCGACTTCTCGAAGATATTCGGCGAGCTCGACCGCGCGCCGATCACCACGATCGGCACCGGAAAGCCCTATATCGCCGAATTTCCGGAGATCACCGCGATATCCAATATCGTCGTCGAGGGCAAGCCGATCGGCGGTCTGGGCGCATACGAAGCCGAGTGGCATACCGACATGTCGTACAAGGAGGAGGCGCCGAGCGCGAGCATCTTGTATTCGATCGAAGTGCCGCAGAGCGGAGGCGATACGTGGTTCTGCAGCATGTATGCCGCCTACGAAAGCCTGCCGGACCATCTGAAGCAGCGTATCGCTCACCTCAGGTGCGTGCACGACGCGAGCCGCAATAGCGCCGGCGTTTTGCGCAAGGGTTACAAGGAAGTGACGGACCCGCGCCAAACCGTCGGAGCGGTTCATCCCATCGTTCGCACGCACCCGATCAGCGGGCGCAAGGCGCTCTTTCTCGGCCGGCGTCTCAACGCCTATATCCCGGGTCTGACGCTCGAAGAGAGCGATGGCCTGCTCGGCGAGCTCTGGGCGCACGCCACGAACCCCAAGTTCACGTGGGTGCAGCAGTGGCGTGCGGGCGACGTGATCATCTGGGACAACCGCTGCACCCTGCACCGGCGCGATTCCTTTGATCCCGAGAGCCGCCGGCTCATGCATCGTACCCAGATCCGGGGCGATCGGCCTTACTGACCGCCGGATTCCACGAGGAGTAAGACTGTGAACCGCATTGGTCTCAGCCTGTTCGCGCTGGCACTTTCGATCTCAGCCGTTGCAACACACGCCCAGACCTATCCGCAGCGGGTCGTGCGTTTCGTGGTGCCGGGACCGCCCGGCGGGGCGACGGATATCCTCGCGCGCACTGTCGGTCAGAAATTGACGGAAGCATGGGGACAGCCGGTGATCGTCGACAATCGGACGGGTGCGAGCGGGATCATCGGCACCGAATATGCGGCGCGGGCAGCGCCGGACGGCTACACGCTCCTGATGGGCCATTCGGGGACCCACGCGATCAATGTGAGCCTTCGCAAAACGCTTCCCTATCATCCGGTGAAAGACTTCGCGCCGATCACGCTCGTGGCGACTGCGCCCAATATCCTCCTGGTCCATCCCTCATTGCCGGCAAAGTCGGTGAAGGAGCTCATCGCCTTGGCGAAGGGGAGGCCCAGGGATCTCACCTATGCGTCGGCGGGCGTGGGCTTCTCGCAGCATCTCGCCGGCGAGCTTTTCGCGACCATGGCGGGGATCAAGATGCTGCACGTGCCCTACAAAGGAAGCGCGCCGGCGTTGACCGACGTCATCGCGGGCAACGTGCTCCTGATGTTTCCCAATATTCCGGCCTCGCTGCCCCATATCCAGTCGGGCCGTTTGCGCGCGCTCGGCGTGACCGCCCTCGAGCGGTCCTCTGTCGTGCCCCAAGTGCCGACAATCGCCGAGTCCGGCCTGCCTGGATACGAAGCCATCGCCTGGTTCGGTGTTTTTGCGCCGGCCGGGCTCGCCTCCGATCTCGTCGCGCGCCTCAATGCCGACATCGTCAGGATATTGACTCAGCCCGAAGTCCGCGAGCGCATCACCCGCCTCGGAGCCGACCCTGTCGGCAATACGCCCGAGCAGTTCGGACAGTACGTGCAAAAAGAGATTACGAAGTGGGCGAAGGTCATCAAGGACTCCGGGGCAAAGCTGAATTGAGCAGGCAAAGAAGGACGGGGTGCACTGGATTGATCTCCGCAGCGTTTTCTGCGAGATGAGATGGAGGACCTCCCCGCGTGGCAACTGGCATTCTGCGCACTGGTGATCGTGGCGGCCTTCGCGGTGCGCGGCACCGCGGGGTTTGGCGGCGGTGCCGTCGCTGTTCCGCTCATGGCGCTGGCGTTGCCCGTGCAGGTCGTGGTACCCGTCGTGGCCGTTCTCAACCTGCTCGCCTCGACGGGACACGCGACCCGGCATCGGCGGCTTGTTCTCTGGCGCGAGGTCGCATACACCATACCGTTCACGGCGATCGGGGTTGCGGGCGGCGTCTACCTCCTGAACGAGCTCGATGCCGCACTGCTGCGCAAAGGCCTGGGTCTGTTCGTCGTCGCGTATGCCGTTTTCGCGTTCGCGACGGCCACGCGCCCGCTGCGCGCACCGCGCGCTCTGCTGCGGCCGCTGGGGGCAATCCTGAGCACGACGGCAGGATTCCTGGGCGCGCTCTTCGGCGGCGCGGCCGGTCCGTTGTATGCGATCTACTTCAGCAATCTCGAGCTCGCGCGCGATGTGTTTCGAGTGACGGTCACGACCACGCTGCTCGTCCAGGCGGCGCTGCGTGCGACGAGTTACGCGGGTCTCGGCCTCTACGACCGCACGACACTCATCGTGCTCGCGGTGGCGCTGCCTTTCATGTGGCTCGGCGGCCGTCTCGCAGAGCGCGTGGCCGGCCGCATCGAGCCGCACACGTTCGGTCGGGTCGTCGGCGCCGTGCTGCTCGCGAGCGGCGCCGCGCTGCTTTTCAAATAGCCAGAAACCTGCGGCGTCAGGAGTCCGACCGGCGCGCGGCATCCACCGCAAGGTTATCCGCGTTCCGGATGCTGATGTTGCGGTAACGTACCGCACGAATGGGCGTGAAAGCGGGCCTCATGGACCCGCGGCTCCGACCAACGAATCGAAGGAGCGGGCAAGTGACGAACATGAGCACGAAGTTCGCGGACAAGATCGCGGGTGACGCCGAGCGCGCGGCGCGCGCGAAAGCGATGGGCGGACTCGAGAAGCTCGCCAGGCGCGCGCAGCAGGGCATTTTGAATGCGCGCGAGCGCATTGATCATCTCCTCGACCCGGGCACATTTCGCGAATCGGGCCTGTTCGGTGTCTCGTACATACCCGAGATGCGCGCTTCCACGCCGTGCGACGGAAAGGTCACCGGTTTCGGCAAGGTCGACGGACGGCGCGTCGGCGTGGTGGGCTACGATTTCACGGTCAAGGGATCGTCATCGAGCTACACCAACAACCGCAAGATGGCTCACGTCAAGGATACAGGGGGCCGCCGTGGCTTTCCCGTGATCTTCCTCGGCGAATCGACCGGAGTGCGAATGCCCGACATCATGGGCGAGGGCATGGGCATGAACTTCGAAGGCAACCGTTTCCTGCGCACGCGGGACGCGCCCTGGGCCGCCGCGATACTGGGTAACGCATTCGGCTCCGCGGCGTGGCACGCCTGCTGTTCGGATTTCTGCGTCATGCGCAAAGGCGCGGTCATGGCCGTCGCGAGCCCTCGCGTGGTATCGATGTCGCTCGGCCGTGAGGTGAGCGCGGAGGAGCTCGGCGGCTGGCAGGTGCTCGCGGAGCATTCCGGGTTTGCCGATCTTGTCGTCGATAGCGATCAGGAGGCGATCGATGGGATCAGGCGTTTCCTTGCCTATTTGCCCACCAACAACCGCATGCCGCCACCCGTGGCGGCCGTGCCTGAAGGCTCTGACGAAGCGGTCAAACAGATACTCGACCTGATCCCCGAGTCATCGGCGCAGGTTTATGACGTGCGCAAGGTGATCCGCGCAATCGTCGACCGGGACAGCTCTTTCGAGCTGAAGGAACGCTACGGGCGCAGCATCACGACGGCGCTCGCGCGCATCGAGGGGCGCCCCGTCGGCATCATCGCCAACAATCCGCTGTTCAAGGGCGGCGCAATGGATGCCGATGCATGCAGCAAGGCGACCGACTTCATCGTCCTGTGCGATTCCTACAACGTGCCGTTGGTATTCCTGCAGGACCAGCCCGGTTTTCTCGTCGGTCCGGAAGCCGAGAAGCGCGGCGTCATCGGCAAGGTGATCAACTGGATGAACGCCCTTCTGCAGGTCTCAGTGCCGAAGGTCAGCATCATCCTGCGAAAGAGCTATGGCCGTGGCTTCATCAATATGGGCGGCGCCGGTATCGCGGACGAGATCGCTGCCTGGTGGACGGCGGAAGTGAGCTTCATGAATCCGCGCACCGCGGTGATGGTCGTGCATGGCGTCAAAGAAGAGGACGATCCGGAGCGCTTCGCGAAACTCCTCGCGGACATGGCCCGCATGGGCGGGGCCTACGATCTCGCCGCTGTCTATGGTGTGAAGGAAGTGCTCGACCCGAGAGAGACGCGCGAGTACCTGAAGGAAACGCTTGATACGCACACATTGCGGCTGTCTGAAGGGGTGGGTCAGCACCGGCTCGCCAACTGGCCGACGAGCTACTGATGGGAGGAAGCGATGTTTACTCTGCGGCTTTTCATGGTTCTTGGTCTGGCGACGCTCGCGCTGTCGTCCGGCTCCGCTTCGAGCCAGTCTTATCCCGCCAAGCCGGTGCGCGTGGTCATACCGTGGCCAGCCGGCGGTTCGAACGACATCGTGGGGCGCACGGTGATGCAGAAGGTCTCGGAATCGCTCGGGCAGCAATTCGTCATCGATAACCGTCCCGGCGCCTCGGGAACCATAGGCGCGGATCTCGTCGCAAAATCGCCGGGTGACGGCTACACGCTGATGGTGCAGTCGACCACGCACCTGGGGAACGCGACGATGTACAGGAAGCTTCCCTACGACACGTTGAGAGATTTCGTGCCGGTCGCGCTGCTCTGCCAGCAGCCGGGAGGACTGATCGTGCATCCGTCGCTGCCGGTGAAATCGGTAAAGGAATTCATCGCGCTGGCGAAGGCGAGCCCCGGGCAGATTCTCTACTCGTCGTCCGGCAACGGCAGCGCTCCGCACCTGTCGATGGCGCAGTTCATCGGGCTTACCGGAATCAAGCTCGTTCACGTTCCGTACAAAGGCGGGCCGCCGGCAGTCACCGCTATCGTTTCGGGTGAAACGCAGGCGATGACGGCAACGCTCGCCACCGTCCTGCCGCAGATCAAGGCCGGCCGGCTGCGGCTCGTGGCGACGACTTCGGCGCAGCGGCTCACGCTCATGCCCGAGGTGCCGACGATCGCCGAAACGGGCGTGCCCGGCTATGAGATGAGCCCATGGATCGCCGTCTTCGCGTCGGGGGGAACACCGAACCCGATCATCGACAAGCTCAACGGCGAAATCGCCCGGGCGCTCAGGCTGCCGGACGTCCATAAGAGCCTCGCGGGCCAGGCGCTCGAGCCGTGGATCGCGACGCCCGAGGAGTTTGCTGTCCGCGTGAAGGCGGATTACGAAAAATACGCCAGGCTGATCAAGGCTTCGGGCGCCCGGATCGAATGAGCATGGACCGGCGCGGGCGCGACGCTGGCTCTTAGGCGGCGCGGCGCGCGCTCGATTCGGTAAGCTGTTTTCGTGCCGCTCGCGCGGCGATCTCGTTTCTTAACGTGAGAGGGACACCGCAACATGAACCAAAAGTCACTCGGAGCCTTAGGGCTGTTGTTCGCATCGATCACGCTCACCCCTGTCGCGGTCGCCGCGGAATGGCCGGAGAAAGCGATCCGCGTGATCATCCCGTGGCCGCCGGGCGGCAGCACGGACATCGTCGGAAGGCTCCTCGCAGCCGAGCTCACGCGGCGCCTCAAACAGCAGGTGATCATCGACAACCGGCCGGGTGCTGGCAGCATTCTCGGCATGCAGCTCGCCGCGCAGACGCCGCCGGACGGCCACAACTTCATGATCACGTCGACCGCGTACGGCCACCTTATCTACAAAGAGCGCGCGAAAGGGATCGATTACGTCAAATCGTTCGCTCACGTCGCGCTGCTTGGATTCGGCGACAGCGTCCTCGCCGTGCATCCCTCGCTGCCCGTGAAGTCCGTCAAGGAGCTGATCGCGCTCGCGAAGAAAAGACCCGGTGCACTCAACTACTCCTCCTCCGGCATCGGCGGCTTTCCGCACATGAACACCGAGCTCTTCAAGCTCATGACGGGTACCAGTATCGTGCACGTCCCGTTTCAGGGCGGGGGACCGGCCGTTGCCGACACGATCGCCGGCAATACGCAGATACAGATCGGCTCGATCACGACCCTCATTGCACATATCCGCAGCGGAAGGCTCAAGGTGCTGGGTGTCGGCGGCACCAGGCCCAATCCGCAACTGCCTGGCATCCCGACGATCAGCGACGCGGGCGTACCCGGTTTCAGCACCTATATCTGGTGGGGCATGTTCGCGCCGCTCAGGACGCCTCCCAATATCATCAATCGCATGCACGCCGAAGTAACCGCGGTCCTCGACGCGCCGGACATGCGGCAGAAGCTCGATGTGCAGGGCGCGGTGCCCGAGAAAATGAGCGCCGCGGAATTCGGCAGGCTCATGGTCGCAGAGACCGAGAAGTGGCTGAAGGTCATCAAGGCAGCGAACATCAAGGGCGAGTGAGCGTGGGTTAACGTCGCCGCTGTTTGTCGCGCCCCCGGTTGCGCGCGATGCAGACGAGATCGCGCCCGCCGCTCTCAGGCGCGCCTGTTCATGTCGTGGGAAAAAAACTGGAAGTTGTTGCGGCCACGCTCCTTGGCCCGGTACATCGCAGTGTCGGCCTGGATCAGCATCTCATCGATGTCCTCCGTGTCGAACGGATACAGCGTGATGCCGATGCTGGCCGACACCGCCACCGCCTTGCCGTTGATCATGGCCGCCTCGCGGAGCGCCGCGATGATTTTTTCCGCGACGGGTCCCACCTGGTCGACGCGCATCACTTCCTCGAGCATCACCGTGAACTCGTCTCCGCCCCTGCGCGCGACGGTATCGGTCTCGCGCAGGCAGCCGGTGAGCCGCCGCGCGACTTCCTGCAGGAGCGCATCGCCGGCCTGATGCCCGAGGGTGTCGTTGACGGTCTTGAAGTTGTCCAGATCGACGAACATCAGCGCCACCATAGTTTCGTGCCGCGCCGCGCGCGCCATCGCCTGCAGCAGCCGGTCGTGGAACAGCGAGCGGTTCGGAAGGCCCGTCAGCGTATCGTACTGAGCGAGGCGGGTCAGACGATCCTCCGCCTGCCGCTGCTCGGTGATATCGCTGAAGCTCCACACCCGCCCGGCAATGGCGCCTTCGATGCGCTGCGGCTGCGAGTAACGCTCGAAGGCCCGTCCGTCGGCAAGCTCTACGATATCGCGGCTCTCCGCTTCGGGGTGGGCATAGATCTCCTTTACGCGTGCGAGAAAGCCTTCCGGGTCCTTGAGCTGCGTCATGACGAACTGCAGCGCCCCGGCGACCTCGCCGGCGGCAAGGACATCGTCCGGAATGCACCACATCTGCGTGAAACGGGCGTTGTAGCGCACGATGCGGCCTTCTGTGTCCACCAGGAGGATCCCATCCGCGGTAGCGTCGAGCGTCGCCTGGAGCAGGGAAAGCGACCGCACGAGCTCCGCCTCGGTCTTTTTGCGCGAGGTGATGTCGGAAGCGATGACCATGCGTCCGCAGACCTGGCCTTCCGCGTCGTACAGCGGCGCGCGAGCGATGGTTACGTATATCAGCGCGCCGTCGCGCCGCTCGCGCTGCACTTCCAGGCTGGTCGTACGCTCCCCTTCCCTGATGCGCCGGCGCACCTCGTCATGGTCGGCCTCGGTGCGCTGCCCGCCCGGAACGAGCGGTGAATAGCGTCCCAGCAACTCCTCCTCCTTCCAGCCGTAGAGGCGCTCCGCGGCGGGGCTCCAGCTCGTGATGCGGCTGTCGAGGTCGAGGGTGTAGATGGCGAGCGGCGCTGCCCGGATGAGCGCGCTCATCTCGGCATGCGCGCGGTGCAGCGCTTCCTCCATGTGCTTTCGCTCCGTCACGTCCGCGACGATGCTCATGCGACCGCACACCCGGCCTTCGGCGTCATACAGCGGCGCCATGCTGAGACTCACGTCGAGCAAGACGCCGTCGCGCCGCCTCCGCTGCGTCTCGAGGTTCGATATCACTTCGCCTTCGAGAACGCGCTCGCGCAATGCGTAATGCTCCGGCGTGCGGCCGCCTTCCGGGACCATGGGAAGCGTGCGCCCCAACAGCTCCTGCTCCGTCCAGCCGTAGAGCTTTTCGGCGGCAGCGTTCCAGCTCGTCATCCTGTGCTCGAGATCAAGCGTGTAAATCGCGAGCGGAGAAGCCTGGATGAGCGCCCGCATGCGGCTGCCTGCATTGCTGATCTCCTCGAGCGCGCGGTCCCGCTCCACGAGGGCCTGCTGCAGGGAGCGCGCCATGTGGTCGAACGCCTGTGCAAGCCGCCCGAGTTCGCCAGTGGTGTAATCGAGGCCGCTCCGAGCGTCATGATCTCCATCGGCAAACCGTCTAGCCGCCAGGCCCAGCGCATGAAGGGGACGCAGCACGAACGCGCGTCCGGCCGCCACGGCCGCCGCGATCATGAGCGCTGCCACCGCACCGAGAAGCGCGAGATGTTGCAACAATCCGCGGCGCACGTCCGCGAAGAGCGACGCTTCCGGGATCTCCACGCTCAAGTAAGTTTGCGGTCCGCCACCTGCCGCCCTCAGCGTACCGAAAGCGTAGTAACGCATTGCTCCATCTGGACCCTTTGCCGCCGCGAGCGTCCTGGCTTCGAGGTTCGCATGCATGAGGCCCATCTCGGGAAATGTCCGGCCGAGCCAGTCTTCAGGCTGCGGATAGCGGGCGAGAACCATGCCGTCGGCGCGCACCAGCGTGACCGCGGCGCCGGCGGGCAGAGCGGCTTCGGCGACGGCCGCTTCGATCCATGCGAAGTCGAGGGCGAGAATCGCAACCCCGGGAAGCCCCTGCTCGAGCATGGGGTATGCGAAATTCACTGTCGCTTTACCGGTGATGCGGCCGATCTGATAGTCGCCGATTGCGAAGTCGCGCGTCTTCATCGCTTCCCTGAAATACAGGCGGTCGGCCACACTGACCCGGCCCTCGGAGGGCAGCGCGCTGCACGCGATGACGCCGTCCGGGGCGGCGATCGCCACATTGACAAAAGCTTTATGCCGGCGCCGCATGTCGGCGAGCGCGGCATCGCAGCGAGCACGATCGCGCGTCAATCCGGCCGGCAGCCGGGCCACAGACTCCAGCGCGAGCCGGCCCTCGACCGCGATCTGCTCGTAGCGGCTCTTCAGGAGCTGCCCTAACACTACGACGGCGTGTTTCGCCTGCGTGGCTTGGTGCTGGTGCTGCTCCCAGTAATTGTAGATCGCGAGAGCGAAACCGGGCGCCGCTGCGATCACGATGAGGGCGGCAATCCGGGTCTGGAACCGGTGAATTCTTCCGGAAGGCGGCACAGTGTGCAAAGCCGGTCCTCTCACCGATCAATGTAGAGGTTAATGCTTGAAGAATAACCCAATTGTTCAATGTCCAGGTTGACGGGCACGTAAGACATGAGCAAGAATGAATCCGTGTTGCATTCATTTTCGGCTCAGTCGCCTTGAGCAGGAAGGCTTCGTGCGCCGCGATGAGGGATGGGGTTATGTCGTCCGCTCGGTTTCCCTGAAGGAGGCGGGACCTGTACAAAGTGCGTGAGGCGACGAAGCGCTTGGGGCCAGGATGACAAACCCGAGCTACGGCACATGGAGGAGCGGTGGACAAGCAGCGATTCGATGAAGGAGGGGAGGAGAGCATGATGGAGGTCAAGCGCTTTGACAACCCGCTCGGCGCCGAGATCCGGGGGATCGACTTGTCCAGAGAAGTGGGCGAGCAGACTTTTCAAGGGAAGTTCCAACAAAGGACGGCCGCCCGTTGGGCGCTACTCTGTTTTCGAGTATGACCGCCGCTTACGCCGCGCTGCCGGAAGCGACGAGGCAGAGATTGTCCGGGCGTCGAGCAGTGAATTCCTACATTCACGGCTATTCGCGGGAGAGAAAGAGCGGTCCGCGGCCGCAATTGACGGAGGAACAGAAAAAGAAGACGCCGGACATCGAGCATCCGGCGGTGCGCACACACCCATACAGCGGCAGGAAGTGCTTGTTCGTCAACGAAGGATATACGACGCAGATCGTGGGCATGGACGCCCCGGAGAGCACGGCGCTTTTATCCGAGCTGTTCTCCCATATCAAGAACCCGGAATTCGTTTACCGCCACCAATGGCAGATCGGCGACTTGCTGATCTGGGACAATTGCGCGACCCAGCATTGCGCAGTCGGAGACTATGCGCTCCCGCTGCGGCGATTGATGGAACGCACGACGGTGTGCGGGACGGCGCCTTTCTGACGCGTTGTATCAGTCGAGCGTTGAAAACCTGGATGACGACTACCAGAGAGCATATCGCGAGAGCTTTACACGAGGGCATCGGCATCAGCAAAGATGACGCGATGGATATGGTAGCTGCGTTCTTCGAGGAGATAGGCGCTTCGCTTCAGCGAGGGCATACGGTCAAGCTCGCGCGATTTGGAGCGTTCCGGCTGCGCGCCAAGAAAAGCCGTCCCGGTCGCAACCCCAGAACGAAGGAAGGTGTGCCGATAAGCGCGAGGCGGGTCGTGTTGTTTCGGGCATCGAACAGCCTCAAGGCGATCGTGAGCCAGGGGCACACGGCTACTCATGGTGGAGTGCGAACTGCCCCATATCCGGGCAGACTGAACGCTGCAGTGACCGAGGCATCGCGAAATTAAACGGCGTCGAGCACATCGGAGCAGATGTTCTGATCGTCGGTGGCGCCGCTACGATCCGGAGCGCATGAAGCGTTCGACCCGATCGGGTTTGAACCGCGCGGGCGCGACGGAGATCTTCGAGGGCCGCGGCACGCGCAACAACGCGGTGTATATCGATATCCGGCACGTGTTCAAAAAAGCGAACAGCGGCGCGTCCGCGGACGTGGTGAAAACGTTCACGTCCGCGGAACAAGTGCGCCGCGCGGACCGTCTGCAGGAAGCGCTCGCCGAGCTGCGGAGACTCGAGGCGCGCTTCCAACAGCGCAGCAAAAACGATTCCGGGAAAACGCTCGCTCGAAAGCGGGCTACCCGTGCTTCGCTGACGATTATTCCCAGTCCCGGTCCGGCGGGGCGGCGCGCGGTTCCGCGCTCGATCCCGAGCGGAGAATCGCTCAGGTCTTCGGCCAGGTAGTGGTGGGTGATGTTCAGGCCCCAATTCAGGTTGGGCGCGAGACACCCCATATGGACGAGCGCTGCTGCTGCGATGCTCGATTCCGCGACCTTGCCCGCGAGGTTGATGTTCAGCCCCAGCGCGCCGCACACGTGCATCGCATGAACGGTCGCGGCGATTCCACCCATCTTGATGGCCTTGATGTTCGCGCCCTGGATCGCGCCCATGCGATGCAGGGCGCGTATGCTCGCCACGCTGCCGATCGACTCGTCGCCGTTGAGCGGCACGGGACTCGAGCGCGCCAGCGCGGCCATGCCGTCGAAATCCTCGGCGTGCAGCGGCTGCTCCATGAAAAGCAGGTTCGCTTCACGTGCGCCTTCGGCGAACGCCTGCGCATCGGCGAAGCTCATGCCCATGTTCGCGTCGGCGCAAAGCGCGATTTCGTCTCCCAGCTCGCGCCGAACCCGCAGCGCGGCGGCCGCCTCGTCCGCCGGCCGCTTGATGCCGATCTTCAGCTTGAAGAAGCGAAATCCCTCGACAAGCTTGGCGCGCGCTTCGGCGATATCGTCTTCCACTTTGGGGTTGCCCAGGAGGTACATGGGCTCGAGCACGTCGCGCAGCGCGCCGCCGAAGAGCTCGACGAGCGGAATGCCGAGATGGCGACCGACCAGATCGTTGATCGCCATGTCGAGCGCGCATTTCGCGCCGGTGTTGTGCAGCAGCGCCGCACTCGAGCGCCGGGCGAGCGCGGCCCGGCGCATCGCATCCTGACCCACGACGAGCGGCGCCAGGTGGTCGTTTACCGCCGCGCACATGCCGACGAGCAGGTCCCCGGTCATGAGCGGCGCAGCGGACGCTTCACCCCAGCCCACGAGTCCGTTCGCGGCCTCGACGCGCACGATGAGACTCTTCGAGCGCTCGATCCGCTCGCCCGCCATCACGACCGGTTTCAGAAGCGGCAACGCGACGGGAATCGCGTCGACGCGAACGATCGCGAGCGGCTCTGGTGCGTCCGCAATAGCGCTGGATGCGGGCTTCAACATCGTATCAGTCATACGGTTGCCCTCCTCGCGGTCTTAGCGCCGATGTTACAGCGCGAGGGAGGACATTTGTCAGGCGCGTGCGTGTCCAGGATTTTCGCAATTACAGGAGGAAACAAGCGCACATGACAGCCCAGAAACGTGACGCCGTCACCGGGCCGGGCGCCTGGACCGGCTCGGAAATCCAGCACGACCGCTCGTGGATCCATCACCTCGACGCGAACGCGGTGGAAGAAATCGACGCCGCGCTCGCGCATGCGAAGCGCCTCGGCGCGACGATCCCTTTTTCGGCGGACGCCTTTCCGCTTCTGAATTTCGCGCGCGAGCTCGACGGGATACTCGACGAGATCGAGAACGGCCGCGGCTTCATGCTGATACGCGGCATCCCGCGCAGCCGCTATACGGCCGCGGAATGCGAGCTCCTGTACTGGGGGCTCGGCGTGCACCTGGGCACGCCGGTATCGCAGAACGCGCGCGGCCATCTCCTCGGGCACGTGCGGGACGAAGGGCGGGTCCACGCCGACCCCAACGCCCGCGGCTATCAGACCCGAGAGCGCATGGATTTCCACACCGATCTGCTGCCCGTCGACATGATCGGGCTGTTCTGCGTGCGCACCGCGAAATCGGGCGGCGAAAGCAAGATCGTGAGCGCACTTACTATCCACAACGTGCTGCGTGCGGAGCGGCCGGATCTCCTGGACGCGCTCTACGGCATGTTTCACCTCGACTGGCGCGGCGAGGAACCGGCAGGCGAGCCGCCGTTCTTCACGATTCCCATGTTCAGCGAGCGCGACGGCAGGATCACGGCGCGCATCGTCAGCCTGCCGTATTACAAATCGGCGGCGCGGTTCGGCGGGCAGTACGCGCCGGCGCCGATCCAGCTCGAAGCGCTGGAACGGGTGCAGGAGATCGCCAACCGGCCCGAGCTGATGCTCTCGATGGACTTCCGGGAAGGCGACATCCAGCTCATCAACAACCACATCACGATGCACGCGCGCACCGCTTTCGAGGACTACGAGGAGCCGGAGCGGCAGCGGCATCTGCTGCGTATGTGGATCGCGGTTTCCGACGAGCGACGCCGGCCGCTCGCGGATGTTCTCGACAGTCGCTATCGATGGGTGCGCCGGGGCGGCATCCCGATCAAGGCGGCGTCCGAGGCAGCCGGTTCATGGACTTGATCATGTCCAGTTTCTGAACTCATGACAGCTTGGAGGAAAGCATGAACACGCGGATATTCGCAAATCTTGCTGTGATGTTGTTGTGTGTGTTCAGCACGGCGGCGGGTGCGGCTCAGAGTTATCCCGACAAGCCGGTTCGCTGGGTCTTTCCGTGGCCCTCCGGCAGCGCGATAGACGGCGTGTTGCGCCTCATGGCCCAGAAGCTGACCGAGAGCTGGGGTCAGCCGGTCATGGTCGACTCCCGGCCGGGCGCGGCCGGCAACATCGGAGCG
>WHTS01000135.1 GCA_009377585.1 Betaproteobacteria bacterium | reverse complement strand
CGTGCCGGGCTACGAGGGCATCACCTGGACGGCCGTCGGCGCGCCCGCCCGCACGCCGCGCGCCGCGATCGAGCGGCTGAACCGGGAGTTCAATGCAGCCCTCCAGTTGCCCGACATCCGGGAGCGCCTGGCGTTCGGCGGCTCCGTGGTCATCGGCGGCACGCCGGAGCAGTTTCGCGACTACCTGAAAGCGGAGCCAATCCAGGGCCGTAATGCAGTCCCCCGGATTCGCCTTGCCCTCGCTTCGCCGGCGGCGTAGTGTGGGGACAGAGGACGCCGATGGCGAGGGATAGCGAACGGTGGATCCAGTCCTCCACCGTCATTCCGATGTTCCCCACGCTAGTATGGAAGCTGCAGCTCGAGCCCCGGCATCGCGAGGAGATCGACGCGGCAATCGTGCCGGCGCTGGAAGAAATGCGGCTCGGTCTTCCGAAGCTCGAGCGCGGCTGCGGCTGGCAGTCGGAGCGAGGGCTCCATACACGGCAGGAGTTCCAGAAGCTTTCCGGATGCGTCATGAGCGCGGCCGAAGGCGTCCTGCGCTTCCTGCGAATCGGCTATGACGCCCTGGAAGTCACTGGTTGCTGGGCGACCGTCCTCGCGCGGGGCGGGATGCACAAGTATCACAGTCATCCGAACAACTTCTTGAGCGCCATCTATTACGTTCGCACTCACCCGGGCGCGGAGGTCATCAATTTCCACGACCCGAGAAGCCAGGCGAGCGTGATCCGGCCGCCGGTCACCGAGCTCACCGCCGAGAATACCGACCAAGTCGTGGTGCCGGTCAAGAACGGAACGCTCCTGATGTTCCCGGCGTATCTCCCGCATTCGGTGGACGAGACCGCAAGCGACGAAGAGCGCATCAGCGTTAGCTTCAACCTCATGTTTTGCGCCTTTACCGAGAATCTGGCCAAGCCGCTCTGGTGAACGCGGATGACTTGAAGGCAATTCCATGACCACGGTCAGCGTGTTCGGCGGCACGGGGTTCCTCGGCCGGCGGCTCGTGCGGCGGCTCGCCGCTGAAGGCGCGACTGTGCGCATCGCAGTCCGGTCTCCCGATCGGGCGCCCAGCGTCCTGCGAGCGGCTGATATGGAGCGTGTCACGGTCTTGCGCGCCGACGTGCACGACCAAGCCTCGGTCGCCGCCGCCGTAGCCGGGGTCGACGCCGTCGTCAACGCCGTCTCCGCCTATGTCGAGAAGCCCGGCGTGACTTTCGAGTCGGTGCATGAGCAAGGCGCCAAGACGCTCGCGCAGGAGGCAGCTGCTGCCGGCGTCGCGCGGCTCGTGCTCGTCTCCGGGATCGGCGCCGATCCGGAGTCGCGGTCTCCTTACATTCGGGCGCGTGGCCGCGGCGAGCTCGTAGTCAGACAGGCGTTCCCGAGCGCGACGATTGTCCGTCCGAGCGCGATGTTCGGTCCAGGCGACGCCCTGTTCGGCACGCTCGCCGACATCGTCCGCCTGCTCCCCGTCGTGCCACTGATCGGCGGCGGCCGCACCCGCCTACAACCCGTCTATGTGGAGGACGTGGCAGAGGCCATCGTTCGCATGCTCGCCGACCGCGGGACCGCCGGCCAGACCTATGAGCTTGCCGGCCCCGGCGTATACACGCTGCGCGAGCTGGTCACCTTCGCGCTAAGGCTCATCGATAAACGGCGGTTGCTCGTGCCGCTGCCCTTCGCCGTAGCCCAGATCCAGGCGCGGCTGTTCGAGTTTCTGCCCAGCCCGCCGCTCACGACCAGCCAGGTCGATCTCCTCAGGGCGGACAACCTGGCAAGCGGGACCCTGCCGGGTTTGCGCGACCTCGACATCCGGCCGAAGGCGATCGAGGACATCGTGCCGACCTATATCGGCCGGCGGCGTGCGCCCGGGCCGGGTTAAAGGCTCTGCAGCGTGTTCACGACGCGAGAACCCACCGAGTGAGGTGCGAAGTCTTCGGCAAGGTGGTGCTCAAGGTTTAGTATCTGCAGATCGTCGGCGTGGTACGTCGGCGTCAGCAATGCCGGCAAATGATCCTCGTCTTGCGCTTGTCGAGCGGTTTTTCCGCGGCACGGGCGACACGTATGACATCGTGGTCAACGTCGCAACCTTCGGGATCGATCGGCTTTGGAAGCGGCGCATTGCCCGCCAGATCCCGGCCGGGGCCGGCCGGATTCTCGACCTCGCCTGCGGCACCGGGATCTCCACGATGGCGATCGCGCGGCGCTTCCCGAATAGCCGCATCGTCGGCGTGGAGCTGCGCGAGGAGTACCTGGAGCTCGCGCGCGAAAAGGTACGCCGGGGCGACGTGCGGAACGTGGAACTCGTGCTCTCGCGCGCGGAGGATTACCGCTCGAGCGAGCCTTTCGATTGCATCTCGTCCTCGTACCTTGCCAAGTATGCGGACCTGCCGCTTCTCGTGCGCAACTGCCGCGAAATGCTGAAGGGCGGCGGAGTGCTTCTCATGCACGACTTCACGCTGCCTCCGAGCCGCGCCCTGCGCATCCTCTGGCGCCTTTACTTCAACGCGCTGCAGACGATCGGCGGGGCGCTGCTGCCCGCCTGGCGGGAGATCTACTACGGCTTGCCGCGGCTCATCGAGGAAACACGCTGGCTGCCCGATCTGCAGCACGCGCTCGCCGAGAGCGGCTTCGCCGACATGCGTACGCAGTACCTCACTGCGTACGGCTCGGCGATCGTCTCTGCGCGCCGATGAGGGCCTGACGGTGCGTAGAAGCTGATAAGCGGTCACTTGAGTGTCGTAGCGGGTTTCATACCGAATCGCTCGTGCAAGCCTTGACGGTCTCCGGTTGGCCGCGGACGCGGAGGAATGCGCCCTCCGCGTCGGTGCGCTCCTCCAGCTCTTTGCACGTCGCGAAGATCTCGCCGCGCAGGCTTTGCGCCGCCCACGGGAGGAAAAGCTTGGTAGCGCTACGTTTACCCGGCGTGCTGCGGTATACCCTACAAGGCAAGTGGTTGGAGCAGGCCGAGCGCGCGCGCATACTTGGCGCATGGCACGCACAATCAAGTGCATCAAGCTCGGGCGCGAGGCCGAGGGGCTCGATTTCCCGCCCTATCCCGGACAGCTCGGCAAGCGCATCTTCGAGAACGTGTCGAAGGAAGCGTGGCGGCTGTGGCTCGAGCACCAGAAGATGCTGGTGAACGAGAACCGGCTCAACCTCGCCGACAAGAAGGCGCGCGACTACCTCGCGCAGCAGATGGAGAACCATTTTTTCGGCAGTGGCGCCGACGTGGCCGCCGGCTACGTGCCGCCGACGCAACAGAAGTAGGCGGTCCGCATGGACAACGACGCGCCGCTGCCGACCGAGATCAAGCTGCACCAGAAGTCGCGGCGCATGGAGATCGCGTTCTCGGACGGCAGCCAGTTCGAGCTGAGCTACGAGCTGCTGCGCGTGTACTCGCCTTCGGCCGAAGTCCGCGGCCACGGGCCCGGCCAGGAGGTGCTGCAGGCCGGCAAGCGCGACGTGGAGATCCTGTCGCTGGAGCCGAGCGGCAGCTATGCGGTACAGCCGACGTTCTCCGACGGACACAACACGGGCATCTATTCCTGGGACTACCTCTACTGGCTAGGCCAGAACCGCGAAAAGCTATGGCGCGAATACCTACAGCGCATCGAGAACGCGGGGGCGAGCCGCGAGCCGGGGCCCGAGCCTTTCGAGGCGCGGCCGAAATCAAAGTAACGGGCGCCTTCAAGGTCGTCCTCGTCAATCCCTACGAGCTGGGGCGGCAGCCGTTTGCCCTGGCGCAGCCTGCCGCGTGGCTCAAGCGCGACGGCTTCGCGGTGAGCTGCCTCGATCTGTCGCTGCAGAAGCTCGATGCCGAAGTCCTACAGGACGCCGGCCTGGTAGCCGTCTACGTGGGCATGCATACCGCCACGCGCATCGCGGTGCAGGCCTTGCCGCGCATCAGGCTGCTCGCCCCGGAGGCGCACCTCTGCGTCTACGGGCTCTACGCCCCCATGAACGAGGCGCTGCTGCGCGGGCTGGGCGTGGACACCGTACTGGGCGGAGAGGTCGAGCCGGCGCTCGCCTCGCTTTGCCGGAGACTGCGGATCGATGGAGATCCGCGGGTGCAGAGCGAGCCGGTCATCAGCCTTGCCAAGATGGCGTTCGAGGTGCCGGACCGCAGCGGCCTGCCGAAGCTCTCACGCTACGCCCACCTGGTGCTGCCGGACGGATCGACCCGGGTCGCCGGATTCGCCGAGGGCAGCCGGGGCTGCAAGCACCTGTGCCGGCACTGCCCCGTGGTCCCGGTGTACCAGGGAACGTTCCGCATCGTTCCGGCCGACACGGTGATGCAGGACATTCGCCAGCAGGTGAAAGAAGGCGCCACCCACATCTCCTTCGGCGACCCGGATTTCTTCAACGGGCCCACCCATGGCCTGAGGCTCGCGCGCGCCTTGCACGAAGCGTTCCCCCAGGTCACGTTCGACGCGACCATCAAGATTCAGCACCTGATCGATCATGGAGCGCTATTGCCCGAGCTGCGCGCGAGCGGATGCCTGTTCATCACCTCCGCCGTGGAAGCCGTGGACGACGAGATCCTGCGCCATCTCGACAAGAACCACACCAGCCGCGACTTCGACCAGGCCGTCGCGCTCACGGGTGCAGCCGGCATTGCGCTCGCACCGACCTTTGTCGCCTTCACCCCGTGGACTACCCTGGAGGGCTACCTCGCGCTGCTCGAGCGGCTCGTGGAGCTGCAGCTTGTGGAAAGCGTGCCGCCGGTACAGCTCACCATTCGGCTGCTCGTGCCCGAAGGCTCCTGGCTGCTGAAGCTGCCCGGCTTCAGGGAGAGGCTCCTCGGCTTCGACGCGGCGCTCCTCGGCTATCCATGGATTCATCGCGATCCCCGCGTGGATCGCCTGCAGCAGGACGTGCAAGCGGAAGTCGCCCGCTGCGAGCAGCAATCGGTTCCCCGCCGCGAAGTGTTCGCCGCCGTTTGGCGCATGGCCCATGAGGCTGCCGCGCGCCCCGCGCCTGAGCTTCCGGGCGATCTCGGCGCGCCGATCCCGCGTCTTTCCGAACCGTGGTACTGCTGCGCCGAGCCGACCGAGCAGCAGCTGCAATCTTTCTGAGCGTGCCCATGAAAGCCATCGCCATAGCCTTTTTCGACTCGCCGCCTCCGGGCATCCCGCGCTGGGAAGGCGGACCCGTGCCTGCCGGTTGCATGTTCTGGGAAAAAGCTATGAGTGGGCAGACCTTTTATACGGTTGCCTCCGATCATTACAACTGCGCGGTTGGAAGCCACACCCACAGCATCGCGCTGCCGCCCGAGCGTGCGCACGAGCTGAATGACACGATCGTGTTCATGGCTCGAAACAACTACGTTGCGACCGAGGAAGTGCCGGGTATCCCGACGCTCGCCAAATCTCCCGGTGCCGTGGCGTACGGCCCGATCGACGGCGCCGGCTTCAAGCCCGATGTGGTGCTGATCGCGGCGAAGCCGGCGCAGGCCATGCTGATTTACGAAGCCGCCCTCAAGGCAGGGGCGGGTAGCGCCCTGACGAACGCGCTGGGTCGTCCCGCCTGTGCCGTCCTTCCGCTGACAACGGCAAGCCGCGAGATCTCCGTCTCGCTCGGCTGCAAAGGCAACCGGACGTTTACCGGTCTGCCGGACGAGGAAATGTATGTGGCCATTCCTGGCGACAAGTGGGGGGCGGTCGTCGAGAAGCTTGGCGAAGCGCACGCAGCCAACGCGGTGATGGAAAGGTATTACTGCGAGAGAAAGACGCAGCTTTCGCCATGAAGCGCGTTTTGCTGCTTCTGCCCACCACCGGCTACCGCAATAACGACTTTCTTGCGGCCGCCAAAAAGCTGGGCGTGGAAATCGTGCCCGCGGGCAACTACTGCCACCGATTGGCGCCGTCCTGGGGGCTCGCTCCCATCATGGCGCTGCACTTCGACCAGCCGGCGCAGGCGGCGGAAACCGTGTTGCGGGAAATGAACGGCATCCCGGATGCGGTGCTGGCGGTGGACGATTCGGGAGTGGAGCTTGCGGCCCTCCTGTCGGAGCGTCTTGGCCTGCCGGGAAATCCCGCCCAGGCGGTGCGCACGGTGGGCGACAAGCTGGCGTTCCGCCGGCTGCTCCAGGAACGCGAATTCCGGTGTCCCGGATTCCGTCACCTGCCGAGCGGAGAAGATCCCCGCAAACTGTTTGGCGAGCTCGAGTTTCCCGTGGTGGTGAAGGCCCGGCGCCTATCGGCAAGCCGCGGCGTGATCCGTGCCGACGATCCCGAAGCGCTGATGCGGGCGGTGAACTGGGTACGGGCCATCCAGGTCCGCGCCGACCGCGACGCTCAGGACCTGGGCCTGGTCCTCGAGGACTTCATTCCCGGGCGCGAGTATGCCTTGGAAGGCAGCCTGCAGCGGGGGAAGTTAAGCATCCTCGCTTTGTTCGACAAGCCCGATCCCCTGGACGGGCCCTACTTCGAGGAAACGCTCTACATCACACCGTCGCGGCTGCCGCAGGTGCTTCAGGACCGCATCCATGAGGACGTGGCGCGCGCCTGCCGTGCCGCCGGGCTCGTGACCGGGCCCGTGCACGCCGAAGTGCGGGTCAATGGCCAGGGGGTCTGGATCCTGGAGGTCGCGGCCCGCTCCATCGGCGGCTTGTGCGCTCGCGTACTCGAGCATCTCCTGGGCGTGAGCCTCGAGGAGCTGATCTTGCGCCAGGTGGTGGGCGAATCGCTCCTGTCGCTTCCGGTCGGCACTGAGGCGGCCGGCGAGCGCGGCGCTGCGGGCGTGATGATGATCCCGATTCCACGGCGCGGTATTTACCGCGGGCTCGAAGGCCTCGCCGCCGCGCAGTCGGTACCTGGGATCACAGGCGTGGCCATTACGGTGGAACCCGGCCAGATCATTGCGCCGCCTCCCGACGGGGCGACCTACCTTGGGTTCCTCTTTGCCCGGGCGGCGAGCCCCGCGGAGGCGGAAACGGCGCTGCGCATCGCCCATGGCCTGCTCCACTTCGAAATCCACCCCGAATATCCCGCGACAACAGCGCCTACCGCCGGAACGGCGTGGTCCGCTTCCTAAGGACCGCCTCGTTTGAGGACGCTGGCGACAAGGAGCAGGCAAAGTTTTGCCGGCGGGTAGAGGCTGTATTGTTCGACCATCCCTGTTTGGTCGCACGACGGCATCATCTGCACTGGCGAGACGTATAAGTTCGTCGCGAAGGTCACTTTCGCCAAGGGGGCTTTCTTGAAGGACCCTGCCAAGCTCTTCAACTCGAGCCTCGGCGGGAACGTGAGGCGAGCGATTGACATCCGCGGGGGCGAGAAGACCGACGCGGGCGCCTTCAAGTCGCTGATCAGGACGGCGGTCGCGGCCAACACGTCCGCCGGAAAAGCAAAGCGCGGGAAAAAGTAGCTGAATTCGCGGCGCAGAATGTCCGCCGTTGGCGTGCGCCGTGATAAGGCGGCGCTTTCCAGTGGGTGCAAGCCCCACCCGGCGATCTGCTCCACCCGGAAGTCGTCGATGCCGACCTCGCGGACTACTTCGGAAGCATCCCGCACGCCGAGTTACTCAAATCGGTGACGCGCCGGGTTGTTGACCGGCGCGTGCTACATCTGCTCAAGATGTGGCTGGAGTGTCCCGTTGAAGAGACCGACGATCGAGGAAGGACGACACGCACGACCGAGGCCAAAGACAGCAGACGCGGACGTCCGCTTCGCCATCCACCGAACTCACACTTTCGATGTGCGCCGTGCAAAGGCGGCGCTTTCCAGTGGGTGCAAATCCCACCCGGCGAAAATGCTCCAGCCGGAAGCAACCGGAGCAACTATGGAGGTAACGAAATGGTTGAAGCCTTCGGTGAAGCGTGCCACGACATACGGTGGCAGCGCGAGTGTGCAGGCCGCAACGCGAGTGAACGCTGAGCAATCCTCGAAAAGTGAAATGCGCAGGACGACCCGACTGTCGTATCGGGGAAGTCTGTTACGACCGGATGGTTGAGCGAGGCTGTACCGCCGGTCGCTGCGCCGGGGTAGTGGTGGCAGCATGTACACAAAGGAAAGCGCACGCAACACGGGAAGCCCCTTGGCGTGGTCAGGGATGGCCAGCCGAACGCTCGCGAGAGATGGTTCGGGCGCTCTGGGGTGGCGGAGAGGCTCGTAGTACTGCTGAAACCGGGTAATGCCGGTGGAGGGAAGGGGCCTTGGTTCAAGATAGACGCAAGACGTAGTGAGGGACCTGGAGATTGGGCAACCTAACAACTCCGATAAGTGTTCAGAAACTGCAGATGGCGTTACACGCGAAAGCGAAGGCTGAAGCCGGCTACCGCTTCTACGCGCTGTACGACAAGATCAGCCGCGAGGACATCCTGGCCCATGCCTGGGCCCAGTGCCGCTCTAACAAGGGCGCACCGGGCGTGGATGGTCAGGACTTCGCGGATGTCGAGGCGGATGGCGTGCAGCGGTGGCTCGGTGAACTGGCGCTTGCGCTCAGGTTTGGCAAGAGACCACGGAGGTGGTGGGCAAGTTGAACCGAGTGCTGCGCGGCTGGGCGAACTACTTCCAAGTAGGGACCACCAGCGGCGCGTACCAGGCGCTCGACAACTACACCGCACCGCGGTTGCGCCGGTGGTTGCGCATCAAGCACAAGGTCAGACGACGCCGGGGCGGGGCCTATCCTCCCTCGCACCTTTACGGGCACTTCGGGCTCGTCAGTCTGAGTGGGCGCGACAAGTCGTGGGCGAAGGCGTGATGTCTTGTCCGAGAGCCGGATGCGGTAGCTCCGCACGTCCGGTTCGATGAGCGGGATGTGGAAACGGGGTTATGGCAAGGTTACTTGGGCACCGCCAGACGAAAGGGGCGGCCACAGACACACCGAACCTACCGCTACCGCGCCACATCTCGACTCTACCTGGAGCGGTTATCGCGGATTACATCTGCCGAAAACGGTACCCGAACTGCTGGCTCACGTGTAGCGTCTCCTTACGATTCTTCAGCTTTACTACAAACGCGCCGGACAACTCGCGCGATACGCCCGCGATCGCATTGACGTTAACGATGGTTGAACGATGAATCTGCCAGAACTGCGCGGGATCGAGTTCGTTCAAGAGGTCCTTGAGTGGCTTGCGGATCAAAGCCTCGCTGTCGCCGATGACAACCCGCGTGTATTTGGCATCAGACTGGAAATAGCAGATCTCATCGACAGTAATCAGCCGCACATCGGCGCCGAGCGATGCATTGATCCAGCGTAGATAAGGGCTCGTCCGTGCCGCACGTTTGGCGAGCGCATCCAACAAGCTATCCAGATTCGAAGGCGCCGATGAGAGGCGTGCCTTGACGCGTTCGCATGCAGTAGCGAGGCGACCCGCGGTCACGGGCTTCATCAGATAATCCACGGCGCCTTCATCGAACGCAGCAACGGCGTATTGATCGTATGCCGTCAAGAACACAACGTGGTATCGGCCGCTCGCATGCCGCGCGACTTCGAGCCCGGTCAAACCCGGCATTTGAATGTCGAGAAACAACACGTCTGGATCGTGCTGGTTCAGCGCCTGCATCGCCTAAAAACCGTCTTCGGCCGCCGCCGCGATGGTAAGCTCCGGCCAGATCGTGCCGAGCAATTCCTTTAACTGCGCGCGCAGCACGGGTTCGTCTTCAGCGATCACTGCGATGGGAGTGCGGGCCATCATGTTGGGGCGCCGTGGGATCGCAGTGTCCCGGAAATCGCGCTCCACCGGTTCGGGGCTACAACGGTGTTCATCGCGATCACAATGTTCCAGTCAACCAGAGTTCCTTTACGTCTTCGCCTGCGGCGGCGACTTGAGCTCAATGATCAGCACGCTCGAGCCGACTTTGCCCGTGTTTTCGACTTTGTGGGTTTCCGCCTCACTCCAGAATACGTCGCCGAGCTTGCGCGAGAGATTGCGAACCGTTCCGTCCGGCGTTGTCAGCTTGCCCTTCCAGTCCGTCAGCACTACAGTCAGATGAGGGGGATGCGAGTGCAGGCCTTCCCCGCATATGCCCATTCCCGGACGGCCTGTGAATTCGAGCACGCGTAGCTTGTCGTTCTCGAACTTGACGCGATAGGCGCGCGGCATGACTTTCGCCGCGTCCTGTGCGTAGGCCTCGCCCAATGCGATTTGCGCGCCGAGACTACCAAGTCCTGCAAGCAAGAGTTGTCGTCGGGCTTTGCTCGGTGCCTTCATAAAGCCTCCAACTTGGGTTTGGTAGCTTGCGAATCGTTCAGCGCGCAACGCAGGAAGACGATGAGCTCGTCGAGCAGCCGGTCGGCTGCGGTCGGATCGTCTTCGTACAGTCGTTCCAGCCGTGAGAGCGTGCGGTAGAGGTGAGTGGGATCGACGCGAGCCTCTAGCGACGCGAGTCTTGCCTCTGCCAGCCGGTGCTGCGAAATCGCCCGGTTTAGCTCGGCCGAGCGCAAAGCCAAGAGCATGCGCGTACGCCGGCGGTGCGATGTGCCTACTGCGGCGATCAAGCCGCCGAAGAAGAACATGAGCCAGGCGTGATAGAGCATGCCTCCAATCCAGTTTTCCGGCTGTCCAACGTGGTCTCGAAAGAGATGCATCCCTAGCTGATCGCGCAGCACCAACATCGAGAACGCATGCCATGCGATCACGCTAGCGGTCACGCCCCCTACAAGGGCAAGTCCGAGTTGCCAGGGGCGCAATTCATCGGGACTCGCGAGCCTTTCCGCAATGGCGAGCGCGAGCGCGAATAAAGCGCACTCCCCACACCATACGACCAGCGACGAGACGAATAGGCCGAAACCGATTTCGTTCGGCGCCGATACAAGCGGAAAGTAGTACAGAAAATCGAGCGTTGCGATGGTGGCGCCGACAATACAGCCGAGGGCAGGCGCAGTTCTCCAGGTCAGAATTCCCGAAGGACTTCGTTCCGCGGTTTCGAACACCGTCGCGCTGCGGCTTTTCATGCGATTTCCGCGGTCGACGCTTTCGTCGGGATCGAGATCGTCGCGGACATGCCCCGCGGCACATTCGCCTGGAGGTCGAGACGCGCGGCATCACCATATAAGGTCGCGAGCCGCGCGCGCAGATTTGCGAGTCCTCCGCCGGTGCCGCTCTCGCTGCGCAATCCCACCCCGGTGTCAGCGACGCCAACGATGAGCTGCCCATCGGCAAGCCGCGCGGTGATCGTGATCGTGCCGCCCTCCGGTAATGGGTTGAGCCCGTGCTTTATCGCGTTTTCGGTAAGCGTGGAAAGCGCGAGCGGTGGAAACGCTAATGCGGCAAGGTCGTCGGGAACGTCGAAATGAACTTGCAGGCGCGCGCCCATGCGCACCTGCAGCACGCCCAGGTAGGCTCGCGCGAGCTCCACGTCCTGTTTGAGTGTCGTCTGGTCGTGTCGCATCTGCGGCAGGACGGCGCGCACATAAGCGATGAAGTTCGCAAGCATGGCACGACCGCGCTCGGGATCCGAGCGGAAGAGCTGGTGCACGTTCGCAAGCGTATTGAACAGGAAATGCGGTTCAACGTACGCGTGCAGTGATTGCAGGCGCGCTTGTGTCATCTGCAGATCGATCTGTACGCGCTGAAGCTCGCTGTGGTGCAGCTGGGCCGCGACCTGCGCTGACTGGCGTTGAAAAATGAAGAACGCATAGGCCAGCGCGCCAATGGTCATCCAGCGGGCGCTTTTTGCGAATAGCACCGCCGCCACCGAAACGTCCGGCGCGAGCGGCAAGCGAAGCATGAGCAGAGCTTCTCCGGCGACCGCGCCCAATGCGATTGACGCCAGGATGCACCCATGCATCCCTAAGGTCGTATTCATGGGCACAAGGCTGCCAAGCGCGACGCAGGCGAAGATGCATCCGCCTACGATGAGTTGATCCAACAAGTGATCCATCCATCCGTGCAGGATAGCGGAGAGCGGCCAGTTCGCGTACAAAGCGACCTGGAAGAGCAACTGCGTGGAGAAGGCGAGAATGATGCAAAACGCGAGGAGACCGCCCCGCCAAAGCGTGGACCACGGCACCCCCTGACGGGCAGTGGCCTCGTTCACGAGGCTGGGAAATTGGGTCATGCGCTTACACCCAGTTGCATCAGCGATCGCCCCGTTCGATGAGACACCGCCGGTCATGTCCACCGGTGCGCGCCTTTATTATCAGGCGTTCACGATGCAAGCGCACATGATCGGGATCTTGCGAGCACCAATTCGGCTACACGAGCTTGGCTGGAGCTCTCCAACAGACGATTACTTGCCCGAGTAATCGACGAAGCCGTCGCGATTGGGCATTTTCACCTGCGGCAGAGTCTGGGCGTTCATCACCGCATCCGCGTGGATGATACCGTTCAGATTCAGCACATAGGCGGTCACGGCGTAAACCTCATCATCGGTCAGCGACATCGGCGCGGTGGTCGGCATCGCCCTACGCACGTAATCAAAGAGCGTGGTCGCATACGGCCAATAGCTAGCGACGGTGCGCACCGGATTGATCGACGCCAGCGTTCCGATCCCACCGGTCAGTGCGTCGGCCGGCTTACCCGTGCCATTCGGGCCGTGACACGCCTGGCATTTCGCGATGTAAAGCGCTGCGCCTTGCTTCACGTTGCCGTTGCCGGGTGGAAGACCGGCGCCGTTCGGCGAGATGCTGATGTCCCACGCTGCGATTTCCTCCGTGGTCGCAGCGCGACCAAGGTTCGGGCCGTGCGAAAGCGGCTGCGGTTCGCTAATATGCGTTGCACACGCGCCAAGCAGAGCCACCACCATACTCGCCCCGATGCGCTTAGAGGTAGACATTGTTCACCCTTCCGTCCGCATTGACTGCCCAAGTCTGGATCATCGTGTTGTGGAAACGATTGCCTGGCGAGTATTGCGCGGTCCACGCCGCACGCGATTCCTGCACGCGGCCTGTGTCGTCGGTCGCACGACTTTGCAGCATCGTTTCTGCGCCATTCCACTCCCAAGGCAGGCGAAACCGCACGACGTTCTTCGGCAGGCTCGGTCCGGAGAAGCTCGCGTCCCTCCAGCTCGCTCCACCGTCGCTCGATACCTCGACTCTGGTGATGCGGCCTGCGCCGGACCAAGCGAGGCCACTCACCTCGTAGAGACCGGGACCCTGCATAGTCATCCCGCCTGACGGGCGAGTGATGACGGATTTCACGCCCATTACGAATGTGAACTGACGTGCCTTACCATCTGACATCAGATCTGTGTACTTAGAAGTCTCGTCCTTGGTGTGCGTCGGCCCTTCGGTTGCCTTCAGGCGGCGCAACCATTTCACGCTCACGTTGCCTTCCCAGCCCGGCACCACCAGGCGCAGCGGATAGCCTTGTTCCGGGCGGATGCGCTCGCCGTTTTGATACAAGGCAACCAAGATGTCCTCGAGCGCCTTTTCGACCGGAATGCTACGGCTCATTGCTGCCGAGTCCGCCCCTTCGGCAAGCAGCCATTTCCCCGTGGGCTCCAGCCCCGCTTCGTTGAGGAGCAACGAAAGTGGAACGCCGGTCCACTCGCTGCATGACATGACGCCGTGGATCATTCCCGCTGTGACTTGTGGCGCCTTGGGGAGTGTGTTGAGGGCGCTGTTGCCGGCGCATTCAATGAAGCAGGTACGGCTCACCATCGGGTAACGCAATAGCGCTTCGACGTTGAACGCGAGGGGTTTTCGGACGAGTCCGTGTATCAAGAGCTTGTGCTGAGCAGGATCGATGCTGGGAACGCCGTTATGGTGACGCTCGAAGTGCAGCCCGCTTGGCGTGATGGTGCCCTCGAGCAGTTGCAACGGCGTGCGGGAGGTGCCGCTCCCCAGGTCGAGCTTGCCGTAGTTTGGCGCCAGCGCGCGCAACACTTTCGCTTCATGCATGGAGGGCTGGCCGTAACCCCTCAGGGGCTCGCCGGGTATTTGCATCCAGCGCGGCACTCCAGCGGGTGCGTCTGCGGCTGATGCCGGCGCAGCCCAGCCCGTGGCAGCTGCGGTGACCATTCCCGCCCCGCGCGAGAGGAAAGCGCGTCGATCGATCCTGCTGGAGTCGCTTGCCATATTGTGCTCCTGAAGGGTTTGCACGAGAAAAAACTAGCGAGATGAACCCCGACGAGCAATCGGCTTGCGACGAATCTCGATATTTCGGGACGAATGCGGCGAAAAGAGCGACGGGTCGGTCCAAGCGACTACTGGTGGGCCGAGAGCAGCCAGCAGCCTGCCATCCAATTTGTCGAAGGCGGAACTACAACTACATCTGCCTAACTATGCGCGAACCGCTGTCTCGCCGCTGAGGGCTTCTTACCGGCGCGAGGCAGCTTGCGGATGCGAACCATCGCCATTGCCAAGCGCTTGCAAAGGCCTCAGATGGTTCGAGACCGCATAGGTGCCGACCTTGCGACCGAGCTCGGTCGAGTGCTCGTTCGTGGTACGAAAGTGGATGCCCGCCCATACGCGGGCGTCTTCCATTTCCTTTTCGATCTGTGTCCAGTTCGAATAGCTGCGCATCATGCCCGACCCGAGCGGGTACACATAGCTGAACATCGGTTCATTGGATCCGAATATCGCCGAATCGGATCCGAAGAGATCACGCAGCACCTGCGCGATGGCGCCCGTGACCATACAGTGCCCGGACGGATAGTCCGGATAAGGAGGCGTGACGAGCAAGGACTTCCAGTTCTCATCGGCCCGAATCGGTCCGTACCCGGCTCGTATGGCCGTGACGGGACGCCATGCGTTCTCCTTGTACTTGATCCGGAAGGCGACGATCATGGCGTCGGCAGCTGCCAAATGCATCAATGCAAACAGGCGGGCATTTTCTTGTAATGGGAGCTTTCTCGCCTCAGAGAATGCGCGTGCGGCGGTATTCAACTGCGGGATCTCGTTGCCCGACCAGAAGATCGCAACTGCAGTCTGCTCTGCGGTTCGCTCGGTGCTGCGGCGACCGCCACGACGTTTGATCTCGTCCAGGTCGCGCGCGAACTCCCGGCTGGTGAGCGCCGGGCGTCCTTTAGC
>WHTS01000134.1 GCA_009377585.1 Betaproteobacteria bacterium | reverse complement strand
CGACCGGCTGCTGTGAGCGGCACGATGCGCCAAGCGTCTCGATGGCGCGCCGATTTGCCGCAAAAACTGGACAAAATGGCGCCAACTGCTGCAAACTTGCGCGATGGCAAAAAGTTCGGGCCAGCTGCGCGCCGTGAAAACAGTCACCAAACGGGCGCGCTACATTCTCGTCCTGCACGGTCCGAACCTCAATCTTCTCGGCAGCCGCGAGCCCGGTCATTACGGCACCAGCACGCTCGCTGAAATCGACGCGGGCCTGACGGCGAAGGCGGCCGCAGCCGGCATCCGCTTGACGAGCTTTCAGAGCAACTCGGAAGCGGCGCTGATCGAACGGGTGCACGCGGCCGGCCGCGAAAGCGTCGATTTCATCATCATCAATCCGGCCGCGTACACGCACACCAGCGTGGCGCTGCGCGATGCGCTGGCGGCGGTGGCGGTTCCGTTCGTGGAAGTGCACCTGTCGAACGTATTCGCCCGCGAGCCCTTCCGGCATCGCTCGTATTTCTCCGATCTCGCGGTGGGCGTGATCAGCGGCCTGGGCGCTTACGGCTACGAGGCCGCGCTGGCATTCGTCGCGGCGCGCGAAACCCAGTAGATGGAAAGGCCGCGCGGATATGCTTGTCGTCCCTCTCCCTTCGGGAGAGGGACCGAGGGTGAGGGAAATTATGCGTCGTGCGCACGACTTCCCTCACCCCCAGCCCCTCTCCCGGGGGGAGAGGGGAGCGGCCCGTCTGCCACCATCTGGATGATGGATATAGGGTTGGCATGGACCTGCGCAAGCTGAAGAAGCTGATCGACCTGGTCGAGCAATCCGGGATCGCCGAGCTCGAGATCACCGAGGGTGAAGAAAAGGTGCGCATCAGCCGCAGCGGCACGATGCCCGCCGCCCCGGCCATGAGCGTCCAGGCCGCGCCGCCCGCCCCTGCGGGCGCCGTCGCCGCTCAGCCGGGAGCGGAGGCCGAGACTTCGGCCGGGGCCGAAGCGACCCCGGCACTTCCGTCCGGACACGTCATGAAGGCACCGATGGTCGGCACCTTCTACCGCGCCTCGGCGCCGGGCGCGAAGCCGTTCGTGGACGTCGGCCAGACGATCGCGGGCGGCGAGGTGCTGTGCATCATCGAGGCGATGAAGCTGCTGAACGAGATCGAGGCCGACCAGGCCGGCACGATCAAGGCGATCCTGGTCGAGAACGGCCAGCCGGTCGAGTACGGCCAGCCGCTGTTCGTCATCGGCTGATCGAGCTCACATGTTCGGAAAAGTCCTCATCGCCAACCGGGGCGAGATCGCGCTCCGCATCCAGCGCGCGTGCCGCGAGCTCGGCATCAAGACGGTGGCCGTGCATTCCGATGTCGACCGCGAAGCGAAATACGTCAAGCTCGCCGACGAATCGGTGTGCATCGGACCGGCCTCGCCGGCGGAAAGCTATCTCAACGTGCCGGCGATCATCAGCGCCGCCGAGGTGACCGACGCCGAGGCGATCCACCCGGGCTACGGTTTCCTGTCCGAGAATGCCGATTTCGCCGAGCGGGTGGAGAAAAGCGGCTTCGTCTTCATCGGGCCGCGGCCGGACACCATCCGCCTGATGGGCGACAAGGTGAGCGCCAAGAACGCGATGAAGAAAGCCGGCGTGCCGACCGTGCCCGGGCACGACGCGGCGCTGCCCGAGTCGAACGACGAGATCGCCAAGATTGCGCGCGCCATCGGCTATCCCGTGATCGTCAAGGCGTCCGGGGGCGGCGGCGGGCGCGGCATGCGCGTGGTGCACACGGAAGCCGCGCTGCCGATTGCCGTCTCGACCACGCGCACGGAAGCGCAGGCGGCGTTCGGCAATCCGGCAGTGTACATGGAGAAGTTCCTGGAGAAGCCGCGCCACATCGAGATCCAGGTGCTGGCCGACAAGCACAAGAACGCGCTGTGGCTGGGGGATCGCGATTGCTCGATGCAGCGCCGCCATCAGAAGATCATCGAGGAGGCGCCCGCGCCGGGCGTCAACGCGCGCGTGCTCACCAAGATCGGCGAGCGCTGCGCCGAGGCGTGCCGCAAGATCGGCTACGAAGGCGCGGGCACGTTCGAGTTCCTGTACGAGGACGGCGAGTTCTATTTTATCGAGATGAATACCCGCATCCAGGTCGAGCATCCCGTGACCGAGATGGTCACGGGGCTCGACCTGGTGCAGTTGCAACTGCGCATCGCGGCCGGCGAGAAGCTCGGCCTGAAACAGCGCGACGTGGTGTTGCGCGGACATGCGATCGAATGCCGCTTGAACGCCGAGGACCCGTTCCGATTTACGCCCTCGCCGGGGCGCATCACGACCTTCCACATGCCGGGCGGTCCGGGGGTCCGGGTCGATTCGCACGCCTACGTGAGCTACTTCATCCCGCCCAACTACGATTCGCTGATCGGCAAGATCATCGTCTACGGCGATACGCGCGATCAGGCCATTGCGCGCATGCAGGTGGCGTTGTCCGAGACCGTGATCGAAGGCATCAAGACCAACCTGCCGCTGCACCAGGAGCTGATGCGCGATGCCGCGTTTCGCACCGGCGGCACCAGCATCCATTACCTGGAAGACAAGCTCGCGAACTACCCGCGCGACGATTGAGCGCACGCCAGGATACGCGGCGGTGATGTCATGCCTTTCAGGTCCCTCTCTTTCACGCTTCCGGGCAATCGGGTCGATGCCCTGACCGATGCGCTGCTCGCGGCCGGCGCGCTCTCGGTCGACGTCGCCGACGCGCACGGCGGCACGCCGCTCGAACAGGCAGCCTTCGCCGAGCCGGGCGCGGTGGCGCGGCCCTGGGAACGATCGCGCGTGAACGTCCTGTTCGCGACGCAAGCGGATGCGGGGGAAGCACTCGCTTGCGCCTGCCGTGCCTGCGCGATCGAGCTTCCGGCCGACCTGGCGCAGACCGACGTCGACGATCAGGACTGGGTGCGGCTCACCCAGGCGCAATTCCAGCCGATCCGCATCACGTCGCGGCTCTGGGTCGTGCCCACCTGGGAGCGCGCTCCGGACCCGAACGCGATCAACCTCGTGCTCGACCCGGGTGCGGCCTTCGGCACCGGCAGCCATCCCAGCACGCGCCTGTGCCTGCAATGGCTCGCGCGCAACATCCGCGGCGGCGAGCGGGTGCTCGACTACGGCTGCGGCTCCGGCATCCTCGCGATTGCGGCGCTCAAGCTGGGCGCGGCCAGCGCACGCGGGATCGACATCGATCCGCAGGCGCTGGTTGCCGCTCGTGCCAATGCCATGCAGAATGGAGTCGCTGCCGAGTTCGCCGCACCCGGCGGCGAGCCTGCATTCGATGCCGATGTCGTGGCCGCCAACATCCTTGCCAATCCGCTGATCGCCCTTGCGCCGCTGCTTGCTGCGGCCACTCGTGCGGGCGGCCATGTGGTCCTCTCGGGCATTCTGGAAGACCAGGAGCGCGAGGTGGCCGCCGCCTACGCCCCCTGGTACGAGATGGCCGCGCCGGTACGCGACGAGGGCTGGATCGCGCTCGCCGGGCGGCGCAGGGAGAGGTAGCCCATGAGCATGGTGACGAGTTGTCCGGCCTGCACCACCACGTTTCGCGTGAACCCGGAGCAGCTCACGCAGCGGCAAGGCAAAGTGCGCTGCGGCCAGTGCAGCGGCGTATTCGATGCGTTCAAGAGCCTGGCGACGCTGGCCGACGAGCCGGCATCCGGGCTGCTGGTCGAGCCGCCGGCCGTTGCGGCTGCTGCGACGGCGTTCGGCATGCCGCAGCAAGGCACGCTCGATATCGATCCGCGCGAGTCGGTGCGACTGGACGACGAGCTCTCGGACACGCGCTCGTCTGCGAGGACGGCTCATGCGCGCGCCCTGTGGGTCGCCGCCCTGACGGTGCTCGTGCTGCTGCTCGCGGCACAGCTCGCGTATGCCTTCCGCGACCGGCTGGCCGCGTCGTGGCCCGCATCGCGGCCGCTGCTGGAGCGGATGTGTGCGGCTGTCGGCTGCACCGTGGCGTGGCCGGAACGGCCCGATCTGCTGGCGATCGAGGCGTCCGATCTGCAGGCCGACCCGGCGCGCCCGAACGTCATCGTGCTGACCGCGACGGTGCGCAATCGCGGCTCGATCGACGTAGCGCGCCCGGCGCTCGAATTGACGCTCACCAACGCGCAGGATCAAACGATCGCACGGCGCATCTTCCTGCCTCGGGACTATCTGCCGGGTGCGGCGGATGCAAGCAGTGCAATGCCGGCGCTGGCCGAAATCGAAGTGCGCCTGGCGCTCGATACGGCCGACCTGCGACCCGCCGGCTACCGGCTGTTTCTGTTCTATCCTTGATACCCTCGCCGGAGACGGGCCATGAGCACACCAGCGGATCTCAAATACAACCAGAGCCATGAGTGGGTACGGATCGAAGCCGACGGCACGGCGACGATCGGCATCACCTTCCATGCCCAGGAGCAGCTCGGCGATATCGTGTTCGTTCAGTACCCCGAAGTGGGTCGCAGCCTCGGTCAGGGCGAAGAATGCGGCGTCATCGAATCGGTGAAAGCGGCGGCGGACATTTATTCGCCACTGTCCGGAGACGTGATCGCCATCAACGATCGGCTCGACACGGCGCCGCAGAGCATCAACGAGGATGCTTATGGCGCGTGGATCTTCAAGCTGAAACTTTCCGCTCCTGGCGAAGTCGCAGGGCTGCTCGACGCGGCCGCATACGAGAAAGTTGCCGAGGCGGACAAGGAATGACGCGGCTTTAACGCTCGCTTGCCGGCCGCTGGCGTGGTGAATCGCAAATTCGTCGTAATTCGTCATTCCCGCGTAAGCGGGAATCCAGAACGAGACCCCGTCTGGACCTCCGCGTTCGCGGGGGTGGCGAACTTCTGACTCAGGACACTGGATGCCGTTCATTCCGCACACCGAAGACGAAATCCGCGCCATGCTGGCGGCGATCGGCGTGGATTCGATCGGCGCGCTGTTCGACGAGATTCCGCCCGAGCTCGGCGTCGCGCCCGCTCAGGATGCGTACGAGGGAATGAACGAGGCCGAAGTCATGCGCCTCGTGCAGGCGCGGATCGAACAGGATGGGCGCTATCGCAACTTCATCGGCGCCGGCGCCTACGAGCATCACGTGCCGGCAGCGGTGTGGCAACTCGCGACCCGTGGCGAGTTCTATTCCTCCTACACGCCCTACCAGGCCGAAGCGAGCCAGGGCACGCTGCAGGTGCTCTACGAGTACCAGAGCATGATGACGGCGCTGACCGGTATGGAGGTGGCCAACGCCAGCCTCTACGACGGCGCTTCCGCGCTGGGCGAAGCGGTGCTGATGGCGGTGCGGGCGCACAAGTCGGCGCGCAAGGTACGCAAGGTACTCATGCCGCGCACGATCCATCCCGCTTATCGCGACACGGTGCGCACGATCGTTCGCAACCAGGGCATCGAGCTGATCGAGCTCGACTACGACCGCCGCCTCGGTTGCATCGCGCCCGAATCGCTGGCGCAATCGGACGCGCGCGAGGTGGCCGCGCTGGTCGTTCCCCAGCCCAATTTCTTCGGCGTGCTCGAGCCGGTCGATGCACTCACCGACTGGGCGCACGCGCACGGCGCGTTGACGGTTGCGGCTGTGAACCCGCTGGCGCTTGCGCTGCTCGAGCCGCCGGGCAACTGGGGCGCACGCGGGGCCGATATCGCCGTCGGCGACGGGCAGCCGCTCGGCATTGCCTTGAGCGCGGGCGGTCCGTACTACGGTTTCATGACGTGCCGCAAGGAATTGCTGCGGCAGATGCCGGGCCGCATCGTAGGGCGCACCCTCGATGCGACCGGCCAGCCCGGGTTCACGCTCACGCTGCAGGCGCGCGAGCAGCACATCCGCCGCTCCAAAGCGACGTCCAACATCTGCACCAACCAGGGCCTCATGGTTACGGCCTCGACCATTCACATGGCATTGCTGGGGCCGGGTGGCCTGCGTCGCGTCGCCCAGGCTTGCCACGCCGGCTTGCTCATGCTGCTCGGAAGCCTGAGCGCCGTGCCGGGCGTGTGCCGTGCGTTCGAAGGTCCCGTATTTCATGAAGCGGTCCTCACGCTGAGCGAGCCGGTGGAGGACGTATTGCGGGCCCTGCAGGGGCAGGGCATACTGGGCGGGCTCGGTTTGCAGCGCTTCTATCCGGAGATCGGCGACGGGCTTCTCGTCTGCGTCACCGAGACCAAGAGCGAGTGGGACCTGATCGATTACGCCGGCCGGATCGCGCGCATCATCGACAAGGGTCTGGCGCCGGCGCCCGGCGTACTGGAGCCCGGTCGCTGATTCGATTGCGCACGCGAAATCGGCCGGCGGCAATTCCAACAATCAACCACACAGGAGTCCAGCATGGCTACCGTCACGCTACGCGGCAATCCGCTCAATGTCGGGGGATCGTTTCTGCAAAAGGGCGATACGGCGCCCGATTTCAGCCTCACCGGCAACGACATGAAAGACGTGAGCCTGAAGGATTTCGCCGGCAAGAAGAAGGTCATTTCGACCGTGCCGAGCCTGGATACGGCGGTGTGCGCGAAATCGACCAAGGAGTTCAACCAGCGCGCCGCCGCGCATCCCAACACCGTGGTGCTGGTCGTCTCCGCCGATTTGCCGTTCGCGCAGAAGCGCTTCTGCGGTGCGGAGGGCATCAGCAACGTCGTGACACTCTCGACCGTGCGCGGGCGCGATTTTCATCAGAAGTACGGCGTCGATATCCAGGACGGTGCGCTGAAGGCCCTCACCGCGCGCGGGGTGGTCGTGCTGGATGAAAACAACAAGGTGCTGTACTCCGAGCTCGTGCCGGAGATCGCGCAGGAGCCGAACTACGAGGCGGCGCTGGCGGCCTTGAAATAGCAGCGCGCGACGATCGTGGCGACACGCTCGCCGCATCCCGCATGTTGATCCACGAGCTGTCGCAGCCCGGGCGCACGAGCGGCGCCCAGCAGCCACACGCGCGCGAGCTTCCCAGCGCGATACCGCAGGCGCAGCTTCGCACCGCACCGCCCGCGCTGCCCGAAGTTTCCGAGCTGGACGTCGTGCGCCACTATACGCGCCTGTCGCAGCGCAATTATTCGATCGACACCCAGTTCTATCCGCTCGGGTCGTGCACGATGAAGTACAACCCGCGCGCCTGCAACGCGGCCGCGCTGCTGCCGCACTTCCTCGCCTTGCACCCCGCCGCGCTGGAGCAGACCGGCCAAGGCTTTCTCGCCTGCGTGTACGAGCTGCAGGAAATGCTCGCGCGCTGGACCGGGATGGCCGCCGTGAGCTTGGCGCCGATGGCCGGTGCGCAGGGCGAGGCTGCGGGTGTGGCGATGATTCGTGCCTATCACGATGCGCGCGGCGACCGTGCGCGCCGCGAGATCCTGGTGCCCGATGCGGCGCATGGCACCAATCCCGCCACCGCGACGATGTGCGGCTACGTCGTGCGCGAGATCCGCACCGGGCGCGAAGGCGACGTCGATGTCGCAGCGCTCGCGCAGTCGGTCGGCCCGCAGACCGCCGGGCTCATGCTCACCAACCCCTCGACGCTCGGCGTGTTCGAGCGCGGCATCGGTGAGATCGCGCGCATCGTTCACGCCGCCGGTGGGCTGCTCTACTACGATGGCGCGAACCTGAACGCGATCCTCGGCAAGGTGCACCCGGGCGCCATGGGGTTCGACGTGCTGCATCTGAACTTGCACAAGACCTTCTCCACACCGCATGGCGGCGGCGGCCCTGGCGCCGGCCCGGTGGCGGCTGCGGAGCACATGACGCCGTATCTGCCGGTGCCGATCGTGGCGCGCGAGGCGGATCGCTATCGGCTGCTGGACCTGCAGGAGCGAGCGCAAAGCATCGGGCGGTTGTCGGCGCACATCGGCCAGGCCGGCGTGCTGCTGCGCGCCTATGTCTACGCGCGCATGCTCGGCGAGGAAGGTGCGCGCCGTGTAGCGGAGTTCGCGACGCTCAATGCGAACTACCTCATGAGCGAGCTTGCCAAAGCCGGTTTCGAGTTGGCGTTTCCGCAGCGGCGCGCGAGCCACGAGTTCATCGTCACGCTCAAACGCTTGAAGGAGCGCACCGGCGTGAGCGCGATGGACCTGGCGAAACGCCTGCTCGACAAGGGCTTTCACGCACCGACCACGTATTTCCCGTTGCTGGTGCCGGAGTGCCTGCTGATCGAGCCGACCGAGACCGAGTCGAAGCAGACGCTCGATGCCTTCGTGAGCGCGATGAAGGAGATCCTGCAGGAAGCCGAGACCGACCCGCAGCTGGTGAAGACCGCTCCCCATACGCTGCCCGTGCGGCGACTGGACGAAGTGCGCGCGGCGCGCGAGCTCGACCTCGCCTGGCGCACGAAGTAGCTCGTCATTGCCGCGGAAACGGGAATCCGGAGCAACGGCGCCTTCCGGCAGTCTTCACATGTGAGTCGGGGCGACAGCAAACCTGCGTTCGCTATAATCCTTCCGCCCCCACGCGAAGAACGGATTCCCAGTGCGTACCCTGATCTGCGGCTCGATGGCCTACGACACCATCATGGTGTTCCACGACCGCTTCAAGAATCACATCCTGCCCGCGAAGATCCACATCCTGAATGTCGCTTTCCTGGTGCCGGACATGCGGCGCGAGTTCGGCGGCTGTGCCGGCAACATCGCCTACAGCCTCGCCATGCTCGAGGGCGAGCCGGTGATCATGGCGGCGGTGGGCAGCGACGCGCAGCCGTATTTCGAGCGCCTGGCGCAGCTTCGCCTCGATGCCACCCACGTGCGCCGGGTCGAGGAGACCTTTACCGCGCAGGCTTTCATCACCACTGATCTCGACGACAACCAGATCACGGCCTTTCATCCCGGTGCGATGAACTTCTCGCACCTGAACAGCGTGACCGATGCCGCCGGAATTGCGCTCGGTATTGTCGCGCCGGACGGTCGCGACGGGATGCTCCAGCACGCGCGCGAGCTCGCGCAAGCCGGAATTCCGTTCATCTTCGATCCAGGACAGGGCCTGCCGATGTTCAGCGGCGAGGAGCTGATCGCTTTCATCGATCAGGCCGCCTACGTGACGGTGAACGATTACGAAGGGCAGCTGCTGCAGGAGCGCACCGGTCAATCGCTGGAGGCGCTCGCCAAGCGCGTGCAGGCCTTGATACTCACGCGCGGGGCCGACGGCTCGACCATCTACGCCGGCGGCCGGCAGCTCGCGATTCCGAGCGCGAAGCCTGGCGCCGTGGTCGACCCGACCGGATGCGGCGATGCTTATCGCGCCGGCCTGCTGTACGGCATCGCGCGCGGCATGGACTGGGCGACCACGGGCCGCGTGGCCTCGCTCATCGGCGCCATCAAGATCGCGAGCCGCGGCGGGCAGAACCACCGCTTCGATCGCGCCGAGATCGAGGTTCGCTACAAAGAGGCGTTCGGAGCCGCGCCCTGGTAGGTCACACCACCCCGGCACTTCGTGCCACCCCTCCTCGACGAGGAGGGGAAGAACTTTTCGTTCCCCTCCTTGGCAAGGAGGGGCGGGACGCGACTGCGTCGCGGACGGGGTGGTGCGGTTCAATCCTCCGGCGCGGTGGTGCCGCGCATGCCGGCGCAGTCGACCTGAAAGATTCTGCGATCGTGCAGCCGTAGCGCGCTCAAGGCGTTGCCCCATAGACACCCCGAATCGAGCGCGACCACATCCTCGGCCGCGTGCAATCCCAGCGTCGACCAGTGTCCGAAGACGATCGGATGACCGGCGCTCGCCCGCTCCGGAATCGCATACCACGGCAGATAGCCCGGCGGCAGCTGGCGCGGCGCGGACTTGTGGCGAAACTCCATCTTGCCTTGCGGCGTGCACAGGCGCAGCCGCGTCATCGCATTGACGATCACCCGCAGCCGGTCGTCGCCCTCGAGTGCTTCGTCCCATTCGTCCGGCTGATTGCCGTACATGTGCCGCAGCATATCGGCGTAGTCCGATCCGCCCAGGACGCTTTCGACTTCCCGCGCAAGTGCATGCGCGCGCTCGACGCTCCATTGCGGCAGCAGCCCCGCATGCACCATCGCCCAGCCCTCGTCGACGTGCATGAGCTTGCAGCGGCGCAGCCAGTCGAGCAGCGCGTCGCGATCGGGTGCGTCGAGGATGTCCGCGACCGTATCGCCGCGATGCAGATGCGCGAACCCGCTAGCCACGGTGAGCAGGTGCAGGTCGTGATTGCCGAGGACAGTTACCGCGCCGTCGCCGAGATCCCTGACGAAGCGCAGCGTGGCGAGCGAGTCGGGACCGCGGTTCACCAGGTCGCCGACGAACCAGAGCCGGTCGCGGCCCGCGTCGAAATCGATGCGATCGAGCAGCTTTTCGAGCGCCTCGAAGCAGCCCTGGATGTCACCGATGACGTACGTCGCCATGAGCGTTCGGTTGCGGAACAAAAAAGGCGCAGACAGGATTCGGCGCCTTTGGATTGTCGGGCGGCGAGCGCCCGGTTACTTCACCAGGCCCACCATGTAGTCGACCGCGGCCTTGATGTCGGCATCGCTCAACTGCACGGCGCCCCCCTTGGGCGGCATGGCACCCTTGCCCTTGAGCGACGAAGCGTACAGCACATCCATACCTTGCTTGATCCTCGGCGCCCATGCCGCCTTGTCGCCGGGTTTCGGTGCACCTGCCACGCCGGTGGCATGACACACCATGCAGACCTTGTCGTAAATTGCCTTGCCATCACCGGCTGCGGCTGCTGTCGGAGTGGCGGCGCCAGGCGTGGTCGCAGCGGGTGCCGGCGCGGCGGCCGGGGCCGCAGCGGCTGCGGGCGCCGCGGGGGCAGGCTCACCCTTGGCGCCTGCCTCGGCCACGCGCACCTGTCCGACGGGCTTGATGCGCTGGGCGATTGCCTCGCCCGTCATTCCGGGGTGGTTTTCGTCGTACTTGCCGATGTCGCTTGCGAAGATCGCAAGCATAACGAGCACCGCGATTGGGACCACGAACGCCAGAACGACAACGGTGAGAAGCTGCTTTGGTGTGCGAATGAAGGAGGAATGTTCCTCGATGTGATCGTCGAGCTCTGGCGCTGCCATGCACTTGCCCCGGGAATCCCAAAAACCAGCGATTATAGCGAGAAGCGTCGCTTCGACCTACTCGACGATCTTGTTGATCGGCAGCTCGATGATGCCGCGTGCGCCCGCCTGATATAGACGGGGAATGAGGTCGCGGACGTTCTTTTCGTCGACCACGGTGCTGACATCGACCCATTCGGGATCGGCGAGCGTCGACACGGTCGGGGTCGCGAGCGCCGGCAGGATCCCGACGATGCGATCGAGCTGCGCGCGCGGCACGTTCATCGACAGCAGCACGCGCGTCGCCGCCGCGATCGCGCCCTGGAGCATCATCAGCAGCCGCTCGATCTTCGCCTGCTTCCAGGCATCGGCAAGCGCCGCGCCGTGGGCGATGAAGCGCGGGGTGCTCTCCAGCACGACGTGCATGATGCGCAGGTCGTTCGCACGCAGCGACGCGCCGGTCTCGGACACGTCGACGATCGCGTCGGCGAGAATCGGCGGCTTCACCTCGGTTGCGCCCCAGGAGAACTCTACGACGGCGGTCACGCCGTGCTGAGCGAGAAATCGGCGCGTCATGCCGACCGCTTCGGTGGCGATGCGCCTGCCCTCGAGATCCTCGACACCGCGAAAGCGCGAATCCTCCTTCGATGCCATGACCCAGCGCACCACGCCGTAGTTCGGCCACGGCGCGCGCAGATCGGCGAGTTGCTCCACCTGCACGTCGTTTTCGAGGATCCAGTCGAGCCCGGTAATCGCGCAGTCGAGAATGCCCTGCGCGACGTAGCGCGCCATTTCCTGCGGCCGGATGAGGATGCACTCGATTTCCGGGTCGTCGATGGTCGGATAGTACGAGCGGCCTGAGATGCGCAGGTCGTAGCCGGCCCGCACGAACAGCTTCTGTGTGGTGTCCTGCAGACTGCCTTTCGGAATGCCCACGCGCAGGCACGGTTCGGATTTGCTCATGATTCGATTGCGGCCGATGACTGGGGTGGCATTATGCCATCCCGACTCGCGCCGCGATCGGGATCGTGAGCGCTCAGGATTGCGTGAACGCGGCCCGCGCACGACGCTGGGCGAGCGCTCGGGCTCACGCAGAGCCTGACTGCGAATCGTGCCGCCGCCGCAGGCCGTTGGACGCGTTCCGCCAAACCGGCTACCATCCTCAGTCCTGCGCCCGTAGCTCAGTTGGATAGAGTACAGCCCTCCGAAGGCTGGGGTCGGACGTTCGAATCGTCTCGGGCGCGCCACTCATTCAAAGCCGGGCACATCGCCCGGCTTTCTCGTCTGCACGACACCGACGCCAGACGTCAGGAACCGGCGGCGGTCGAGGATCAGCAGCTTACCCCTTGAGGCTCTCCTCCGACAGTCAGCGCAGGCTCAGGCGTCGGTTCGACGACGCCTGCCGCCGCTGCGGCAAGCGAAGGCAGCGTGGATCGAGCTCGCGCCGCGGGAGTGTCGAGGCGGAAAACGGGTTGTCATAATCGAACCGACAACGGAGGAAGAGTGACATGAAGATCATGAAGTGCATCGCGGCGGCTGCGCTGATGGGGTTCGCATTGCAGGTCGGCGCGCAGAACTACCCATCACGGCCGGTACGAGTGATCATCGCCTTTCCGCCCGGTAGTGCAACCGACATCATTGGGCGCGTCATCACGCAGAAGGTCACGGATCTGTGGGGCCAGAACGTGGTGGCGGACAACCGCAGTGGCGCGGGTGGCTCGATCGCCTCCGCGATCGCTGCGCGCGCGCCCGCCGATGGCCATACGCTGATCATCAATTCAGGCGCGCACACCGCCGCCCCCTCCATGTTCGCCAAGCTGCCCTACGACACGGTGAAGGACTTCATCGACGTCCTGCCGCTGGTGGCGATGCCCAACGTTCTGGCCGTCAATCCGAGCTCGAGGTGGAAGACGTTCGGCGAATTTCTGGCCGATGCCAAGGCGAACCCGCGCAAGATCAACTTCGCGTTCGCCGGACTGGGCAGCGGCACGCACTTGAACACCGAGAAGTTCAAGCTTGCGGCCAAGGTGGACTTCACGATGGTGGCATACAAGGGCTCGGGCGAAGTCTTTCCCGACCTGCTCGCCGGGCGCGTGGACACCTACTTCACGCCACTGTCCGCCGGCAAGCCCTATTTCGACTCAGGCAAGCTGCGGCCGCTGGCGGTGACCTCGGCCAAGCGCGCCGCGCAGCTACCCAACGTGCCGACGATCGCGGAGGCGGGCGTCCCCAATTTCGAATTCGTGCTGTGGTTCGGCTTGTGGGGGCCGCAAGGTATTCCCGCGCCGGTCGTCGCCAAGATCCGCAAGGGATTCTCGGACGCCATGGCGGACCCCGTCGTGCGCGACCGGCTCAACACGCTCGGCAACACGGTGATGACCATGACGCCCGCCGAGTTCAGCAAGTTCGTGCGCGACGAGATCGCGCTCAATGCGCGCTTGTTCAAGGCGGCGGGGATCAAGGCGCAATGATCGGCGCCTGCGGCAATTGACCCGCGACTGTTTCCTGCTCGATTCCGCAGTCGTGCTTGCTGCCCCATCCCTCCTGGTCACGAGGGATGGCAGCGCAAGCCGACGGGCGGTTCGCCTAATTCGCCTTGGCCCCGGACTGCGTGATCACGCGCGTGGTCACTTCGGCATCCCGCTTCAGGAATGTCACGAACTCCGCCGGCGTATTGGCGATCAGCTCGTAATCGGATAGCCGCGTGGCAACCGGCTTGGTCTTGATGGCGCGCGCGATCTCGGCCTGCAGCTGATTCACGATCCGGTCCGGTGTGCCCTTGGGCGCGAAGATCCCGTACCAGCTCGCAATGTTGTAGCCCGCCAATCCCGACTCTGCAAGGGTCGGTAGATCCGGCAGCACCTTGATTCTTGTTGCGGTCGTGGCCGCGAGCGCGCGCACCGCGCCCTTCCTGATGTGCGTCAGCAGCGCGGGTACCGAGCCGAACGTCATGTCGACATGCGCGCCCAGCAACGCCGTGGTGTAGCCGGCGGCGCCCTTGTAGGGCACGTGCACCAGCTCCACCCCCGCCATCGATGCGAACAGCGCGCCGCCGAGGTGCACCGGCGTGCCGATGCCCGCCGAAGCGTACGTGTATTTCTTGGGCGCCTTCTTGGCCAGCGCGATCAATTCCTTGACGCTGCTGGCCGGGAAGCTGTGGTGCACGGCAAGTATGTGAGGCAGGATGCCTACCAGGGTCACGGGCTCGAAGTCGTTGACCGAGATGGTGCGCTTCCCGGGCGAGAGCGCAGGCAGGGCCGTGAGATTGTTGATCTGAACGAGCAGGGTATGGCCGTCGGGCTGCGCGTGCGCAACGATCTCCGAGGCGATGATCGTGTTGCCGCCGGCACGGTTGTCGACCACGACGTTTTGATTCCCTGCGCCCGAAAGATGTTCGGCGAGCACACGCGCAAGCAGGTCGGTGCCGCCGCCGGGTGGGAACGGCACGAGCAGGCGGATCGGTCGGGTCGGGTAGGCGGGCGTGGCCGCAGTAGCGGTCAGCACGCAAAGGCCGATCGCGAATGCCATCGCGAGCTGACGCGTACACTGATTCACCTGCATGGCTTCGTCCCCCCTCTCGTCTGGTTACTCCGCTCTTTGCGCTCCAACGCCCGTATGATGCTTGCTTATTTGCCCGCGCGCACCATGATATTCGCAGGCAGCGCCTGCGTCCCTCGCAACCGCGCGGCGGCGGCGGCGACATCAAGGCGATGACAAGACTCGATCCGACATCGGCGCCGATGCACCTACACGCGGCCCGCACGCAGCCAGCCTAGCGTCCAAGTCCGTTCAAGGTCTGGTTGGCGTCCGGTTCTTTCTCGCAGTCCGCGATGTACTGGCGCACGATGTCCGCGAACGACGCGTCGGGCTTCAACCCGAGGGCGGCAGCGCGCGGCGCGCTGGCACCAGCCGGCCAGTTGGCCACGATGGCCGCTATGCGCTCGTTGCGCTCGAAGCGCACGCGTGCGCGTGCCGCCTTGCCGGCAACTTCCTCGAGCGCCGCGAGCATCTCGTTCACCGTGACATTGA
>WHTS01000133.1 GCA_009377585.1 Betaproteobacteria bacterium | reverse complement strand
CCGAAGATGTCGTTTGCCTGTGCGCGCACGCGAACGAAGGTCGTGCGCTTGGTGAGCTCCTTCAGCCGGCGCGCGCCGACATAAGTGCACGCCGAGCGCACCCCGCCCAGGATGTGCTGCACGGTTGCGGTCACGGGGCCGCGGCACTCGATCAGCACTTCCTTGCCTTCGGCCGCGCGGTAGTCCGCCACGCCGCCCGCGTGCTTCGTCATCGCGGCCTCCGAGCTCATGCCGTAGAAGCGCTGGTAGCGCTTGCCTTCACGCTCGACTACATCTCCCGTGCTTTCGTCGTGGCCGGCCAACATGCCGCCCAGCATGACGAAGTCCGCCCCGCCGCCGAATGCCTTGGCGATGTCGCCCGGCACGGTGCAACCGCCATCGGCACAGATCAGGCCGTTCAGGCCATGTGCGGCATCGGCGCATTCGATTACCGCCGAGAGCTGCGGATAGCCGACCCCGGTGGTGATGCGCGTCGTACACACCGAACCGGGCCCGATGCCGACCTTGACGATGTCCGCGCCCGAGAGAATGAGCTCTTCGGTCATCTCGCCGGTGACCACGTTGCCGGCCATGAGCGTGAGCGCCGGATGCTCGCGCCGGAACGCTTCCACGAAGCGCACGAAGTTCTCGCTGTAGCCGTTGGCCACGTCGATGCAGACGTTGCGCAGCGTATCGCCCGCGCGCGCGAGAACGCGCTCGAACTTGTCGTGATCGGCCTTGGTGATGCCCATCGAGTAGAAATGCGGGCACTGCGCGCCACGGGTCGTGAAGAATTCGACCAGCGTTTCAATGCCGTAGTACTTGTGCAGCGCGACCGACAGGCCCAGCGGCGCCAGCGCATCGGCCATTCCGATCGTGCCCACGGTGTCCATGTTGGAGGCGACGATCGGGATGTCCTTGTAGCGGTGACCCGAGTGTTTGAAGACGAACTCGCGCTGGATGTCGACCTCGGCGCGCGACGGCAGCGCCGAGCGCTTGGGCCGGATCAACACGTCGTTGTAGTCGAGCTTGAGCGTCTGCTCAATGTGCATTGCGCCGCTCCTTCAGTTCCGAGTGCAGTCTGCATGCATCGAGCGGACCAGACCGCTGCGGTCGCCACAAAATACTTGGTCGACCTCGCACCGATGCACCGCTACGCCCCGCGTCTTCCCTGCGACCCGGCTGCTCACTTGTGCTCCTTGCGCAGGAAGCGGTCGAGCTGGTCGGCGAATCGCTTGCGATCGGCATGATCGAGCGGCGCGGGTCCCGCGGTCTGCGTGCCGCTCGATCGCAACTGGTCGAGGAAGTCTCGCAGCGCGAGGCGCTCGCCGATCGTGTCCGGAGTGTACAGCTCGCCGCGCGGATTGATCGCATGGCCGCCGCGGGCGATCACATCGGCAGCCAACGGCACATCGGCGGTGATCACCAGATCGCCGGGCGCGAGGCGCTGGGCGATTTCGGCGTCGGCCACATCGAAACCGCGCGGCACTTGGATCGAACGGATGAATTTCGACGGCGGCGTTCGCAGCAGCTTGTTGGCAACCAGCGTCATGGATACCTGTTCGCGCTCGGCCGCGCGGAACAGGATGTCCTTGATCACGGCCGGACAGGCATCGGCATCGACCCAGATGTGCATGTGCTCTCAAGCGCCAACCGGCGCAGCAGCGAACTCCAGGATGCGTCTCTTGTCCGCATAGGGCACGACGATCGTCCCCGCGTTTTCCAGGCTGTCGACGATCTCGGCAACGGTCTGCTGACGAAGCGTACCGCTCCCATTGGCTGGAGTCGGGACGATAAACAGTGACGATGATACGCTCGCCGGCGTCCGCATTCTCGGCGACGACGACATGGAGCGACGAGCCGGCGGACGAAGCCCAGCCAAAGGGCGCTTCCTCGTGCGCCCACGCAAGCCGGCCTCATGGGTACGAGTCTCACTCGCGGGCAAGCGTTATCACGACGAGGGTCTATGGGAGCCGAAGTCGTGCCGCCACGGGGAAGGCGCTCGGCGACTGGCTCACGCACGCGTTGCTCGGGCCGACGAGGGGTCGAACGTGGCTATTGCAACTTGCTATTGCGCTCGCGCACGGTGCTTACACTCTGGCTTGGCTAGCTCGCGATCCGTACGCAGAAATAGACGGGTACGCCCTAGCGCTCGCGCGAGGCGCTGCGTCCAGCCATGGATTCGGTATGCGCGGGAGGCTGCTTCTTTTGCAGCGCCGTGCGAGAAAAGGACGTGGCCGGTTCGACCTGCGAACCGGTCATGCTCGCCGTCGATGGCGCCGGCATACGGGCCTCCCTGCTGCCCGAAAGCTTCAAGACCGGCGCTGCAACCACGGCGGTCTTGATGTAAGCGACTGCTCGCTCCATGCTATCTGACGAGGTGAAGGGCGGGCTCGAGCACACCACGCCGAACGGGGCCGAGAGCGTGAACATCGGGCCGTTGGCCTGGTAGGCCCGGCCAATCTGGTACAGCCAATCTTTTTGCAGCGCCAAGCGCAGCCACTCGATCGTACGCTCGGCCAGGTCGAGGTCTGGAATGGCGCTGCTGGCGAGCAGCACCGTGTCGTCGGAATCGGAAAACCGGATCAGGCATTGTGCTTCGCCCAGCGTCAGTACTTCGAATCGGCCGTTCATTGCAAAGCTCCTGCGCGTGGATCGTCCAGTCTGGATTATCGATATTACATACGGATTTCGGCACGGCAATCGGGCGGCATGGACCGCGGAGTGTAGCAGTTCGGCGCGGCGCGGCGCGGTGGAATTCGCGCGCCTACCCGGGCAGCGCTTCGGGGTTGAGCACATTGGTCGGCTTCCCGTCCAGCCAAGCGAGAACGTTCTTCACCGACTCGCCATAGAAGTGACGAAAGATATCGGTATTGACGTAACCCAGGTGCGGAGCGAGCGTCACGTTGTCCAACGTTCGCAGCCGATGATCCGGCGGCAACGGCTCGCGCTCGTAGACGTCGAGCGCGGCATGGGCGAAGCGGCGCTGCTCGAGCGCGTCGATCAGCGCGGCTTCGTCCAGCACCGGGCCGCGCGAGGTGTTCACCAGGATCGCCGAGGGCTTCATGCGGGCAAAGTCGGCCGCGCCGATCAGCTTGCGTGTCCGCTCGCTCAGCACCACGTGGATGCTGATGAAGTCGGAGGACGAAAAGAGCTCTTCCTTGCTCACGTAGCGGGCGCCTGCCTCGGCCGCCCGTTCGGGCGTCAGGTTCTGGCTCCACGCGGCCACGTCCATGCCGAACGCCTTGCCGTAGCCCGCCATGCGGCTGCCGAGGCGCCCCAGCCCGACCAGCCCGAGACGGCGTTCCTCCAGCACTGTGCCCGCCCGCAAGCCGTCGTGCCAGCGCCCGCTGCGCACGCCGCGGTCTGCTCTTGCCAGGTCGCGCGCTCCGGCCAGCAGCAATGCCCAAGCCATTTCGGCAGTGGACGCGCCGCCTTCGCCGCCGTGGGTGTTGCATACGAGGATGCGCCGCTCGGTTGCGGCGGCGATGTCGAGGCTCGGCGCCCGCCGGCCCGTCATCGCGATCAGCTTCAGATTCGGCAGCCGCTCGATCAGGGCGCGCGTGAAGTGGGTGCGTTCGCGCAGCAGGTTGACGACCTCGAACGGCGCCAGCTTTTCCGCTGCCTGCTCGACCGAACCGAAGGCGGTATCGAACACCGTGATATCGACGCCGCGACGGCGAACCGCCTCCCAATCCGCGGAATCGAGCGCCACGTTCATATAGTCGTCGAGAATCGCGAGCTTCATGTTCTTTCCCTGCCGGCGGCCAGCGCGAGACGGCGATGCTAGCATGCGCTACGGCATTGCCGAGGCCGCGCGAGGACATCCAGGGACGAGCGAGGTGTAGCATAGCTGCGCCCGGGTGCCTACCCGGGAAATGCCCCGCCTCGGACACGTAGCGAAACAAAACGAAACACTCACGCGACAAACACGATTGAAGGTCCTGATTCTCGGCGCCGGCGTGATCGGCGTGACCAGCGCCTGGTATTTGCAGCGTGCCGGGCACGAAGTGAGCGTGGTCGAGCGCCAGTGCGCCGCGGGCCTGGAAACCAGTTTCGCCAACGGCGGCCAGATCTCGGTCAGCCATGCCGAGCCGTGGGCGAATCCGGCGGCGCCGCTCAAGGTGCTGCGCTGGCTTTTTCGGCACGATGCGCCGCTGCTGTTTCGCCTGCGCCTGGATCCGGCGCAATGGCGCTGGGGCTTGCAGTTCCTGCGCGAGTGCTGGCCCTCGCGCGCTCGGCACAACACCGGGCAGCTGGTGAAGCTCGGCCTCTATAGCCGCGACCAGCTCAATCGCCTGCGCCGCGAGACCGGCATCGAGAACGATCAGCTGGAGCTCGGCATCCTGCATTTCTTCACCGACCGCGCGAGCTACCAGCACGCAATGCGCACCGCGGAGCTGATGCGCTCACACGGCTCGGACCTGGTGTTGAAGACGCCGGCCGAATGTCTGGCGATCGAGCCGGCGCTTGCGCCGATCGCGGATACGCTGGTCGGTGCGACCTTCACGCCTTCGGACCAATCGGGCGACGCGCACGTGTTCACCCAGCGGCTGGCGGAGCTGGCGCGCGCGCAAGGGGTTCGCTTCGTGTTCGACACGTCGGTCGAGTCGATCGAGCATGCGGGCGGCGCGATCGAAGCGGTGCGCGTGCGCCGCGGTTCGGCGCCCGATCGCATCGTGGCCGATGCTTATGTCGTCGCGCTGGGAAGCTATAGCCCGCTGTTGCTGCGTCCGCTCGGACTGCGCATCCCCGTCTATCCGGCGAAAGGCTATTCGGTGACGGTGCCAATCGTCGAGCCCGAGCGCGCGCCGCGCGTGAGCCTGATCGACGAGTCGCTCAAGATCGTCGCCTCGCGCCTGGGCGAGCGGCTGCGCATCGCCGGCACCGCCGAATTCAGCGGCTACGATACCGCCATCGATCGGCGCCGTTGCGAGGCCATTTTGCGCCGTGCTGCCGAGCTCTTTCCCGGAGCGTTCGACGCCGCCGATGCGCAGTTCTGGGCGGGCCTGCGCCCCGCCACACCGGGAAACCTGCCCCTGATCGGCGGCACGCGCTTGCGCAAGCTTTTTCTCAACACCGGCCACGGCACGCTCGGCTGGACGCTCGCGTGCGGCTCCGGGCGTGCGTTACTGGACCTGATCGAGGGCCGCGAGCCCGAAGTGGCGTTCGACTTCCTGCGCGCAATGGAAAGGTCGGCTCGGCCGGCCGCTCCAGCATCATGCGGCCGTAGTTCCTGAACGCCGGCGCGCTCATCGAAGTGGCCGTGATGATGTCGAGAAACGCGCCGGGGGCGACGCCGTTCTTCTCCACCAGCGCGAACGCCTCGCCGAGACTTTCGATGATCGCGGCGAGCATGAAGTTGCGCGCGATCTTCACGATGTTGGCCTGGTGGGGTTCGAAGCCGACCTTGAACCAGCGCCGCCCGAGCGCCTGGAAGAGCGGCGCGCAGCGCTCGAGCGCGTCCGCGGCGCCGGCCGCGACGATATCGAGCTCGCCCTTCAGGGCGACCTCCGGCCGGCCGAATACCGGGGCCGCGACATAGCCGCAGCCGCGCGCGGCATGCGCTGCGCCGAGCCGGCGTCCCAGGTCGAGCCCGATGCTCGCCATGTTGAGATGCAGGCAGGCCGGCGGCAGGCGCTCGACCAGGCCCTGCTCGATCCAGACCGCTTGCACCGCGTGATCGTCGGCCAGCATGCTGATGACGATCTCGGCCTGCAGGGTCTCTTCGATGCGCGCTGCGATGCTGGCGCCGTGATCTCGCAAGGCCTCGGACGGACCAGGCGAGCGGTTCCACGCGATCAGGTCATGGCCCGAGTCGAGCAGGCGCCGGGCCATTTCGCGCCCCATCTGCCCCAATCCGATGAATCCGATGCGCATCGATCCCTCCGGCGTGCGTGAGCGCCCGATTTTGGCCTATCGGTCGCGCGGGCTACAATGTTTGGAGGCCTCCCTCGCCCGGCCCCTGGCCAGGAATCTGCCCGCATCAGTGGGCACGCGACGCTCCCCTCACGCTCCAGGAGAGGGAAGAGGGGGCACACAACTGTCGCAAGCCGATTGTTTTCTCCTCGGGGCGACACTGGCATGAGGTAGATCATGAATCTCGGCATCAAAGGCAGGGCAGCGCTGGTGACCGGCGGCAGTCGCGGCATCGGTCGCGAGACGGCACGCCAGTTCCTGGAAGAAGGCGTGCGCGTCATGATCTGCGGGCGCAACCCGGAAAGCCTGGAGCGCACGCGCGCCGAGCTGGCGCAGGCCACCGGCGGCGACATTCACGCGGTGGTGGCCGACACGATGCAGGAAGACGACATCGTGCGCCTGGTCGATGCGGCCAAGGACCGCTTCGGCAAGATCGACATCCTGGTGAACAACGCGGGCCAGATGTACTCGGGCCGCTTCGCCGCGATGACCGATGCGGGTCTCAAGGAGCAGTTCGAGACCAAGATTTTCGGCTTCCTGCGCGCGATCCGGCTGGTCCATCCGATGATGAAGGCGCACGGCTGGGGCCGCATCGTCAATCTTATCGGCGGCGCCGGCAAGGAGCCCGACCCGTACATGTTCGGCAGCGGCATCACCAACAGCGGGCTGCTCAACATCACCAAGTCGCTGTCGACCGAGTTCGGCGAAGACAACGTGCTGGTGAACGCCGTCTGTCCGGGCTGGGTCGACACCAACCTGTGGCGGCGCAACGCGCAAGGGCTCGCCGCCGAGCTCGGCGCCCAGAGCGAGGACGAGGCCCGGCGCCTGGCCGCACGCAAGAACGCAGTCAATCGCTTCGGCAAGCCCGAGGAGCTCGCCAACGCGATCGTATTCCTGTGCTCCGAGCGCGCGAGCTACATCACCGGGGTGTCGCTGAATCTTGACGGCGGCCGCCTGAAGAGCCTATGGTGACGACAGGAAAAAGGGGCCTGGCCCGGAGCCTGGCCCCTTTTTCCAACCTGGGCGGCGGGCGTCTCGAGCGCCGATGGTAAAGAGGCCGAGCCCTTCTGGCACCGTACGCGCGTGCTCGGGTGAGCGCCGCTGCCGCGCTGGAGTAATCTTGCTCTCTCGCAACCGACCGGAGGGATAGCCATGCCCCGAATCGTCGGCTGGGTGGCGATCATTGCCGTAGTCGCCATCGCCGCGGCCTGGATCTGGATGCAACGCTCGCAGCCGATCCTCACGCCCGCGCCGCCTGCCATCGAGCCGCCGGCGCCGTCCGCAGGCGAGGCGCAACCCAAGATCCAGTTTCCGGTACCGCCCGTCGCGACGCCGAAGCCGTTGCCGGCGCTCGACCAGAGCGATGCGCAGCTGCGCGAGGCGCTATCGGGCGTCGGCGCCGAGCCGAACTGGCTCGAGAAAGCGGTGTTCGAGGATTTCGTGCGCCGGGTGGTGGCCACCGTCGACAGCCTCACCACCCCCAAGATTCCGCTGCGCCTGCTGCCGGTGAAGACCGCGCCGGGCAAGTTCGTGGCGGCGGTCGACACCGACGGCATCCGCTTGAAACCTGAAAACAGCATGCGCTATGCGGCATACATGCGCGTGCTGGAAGCGGTCGATCCAGCGCGGGTGGTCGCGCTCTACGTCCAGTACTACCCGCTGTTCCAGCAGGCCTACCAGGAGCTCGGCTATCCGAATGGCTACTTCAACGATCGCCTGGTCGCCGTGATCGACCACCTGCTCGTCACCCCACCGGTGCAGGCGCCGGTCCGGCTGGTCCAGCCCGAGGTGATGTACCGGTACGCCGATCCGGAGCTGGAAGCGCGCTCGGCCGGGCAGAAGCTCCTGATGCGCATTGGCAATGCCAACGCCGCGATCGTCAAGGAGAAGCTGCGCGCGATCCGGCGCGAGCTGGTCGCCGCTCCACCCCCGCCGCCCGGCTAAGCCCGGATATTTTCGCCGGGCCGGCCCGAATCGGAGCGAATGCTCTACCCAGGAACCTGCCCGCCTGGCGGGCACACGACGCTCCCCTCTCCCCCCGGGAGAGGGGCTGGGGGGTGAGGGAAGAGACGGCACGCGAGGTTCCAGGGCGCAAGCCGCGATGGGCGTATCGTGCCGTCTCTCCCGAGCCATGCATGATCGCCTGCGGGCGTCGAGCCAGGCGTTGGGGCTTTGCCGTACACCGCCGGGATGACATACTGCGGCCGCGCTGCTTGCCGGTAAGCCGCATGCAGCATCATTCCACACACACCAGCGCGAAAGGTGATGCATGAAGATCGAACGCATCGGATTCATGACCCCCGGCGACATGGGCCAGGCGGTGGCCATGCAGCTCAAGAACAAAGGCTTCACAGTCTGCACGGCGCTCGAGAAACGCAGCGAGCGCAGCCGCAAGATGGCGGCGGAGGTCGGGCTCACCGACCTCGGCTCGATTGCCCGCATGACCGCCGAGTGCGATCTCGTTATGTCGGTCATGAACCCCGGGGCGGCATTGGAGTTCGCGCGCGAGGCGGCCGAAGCGATCCGCACCCAGGCGCACAAGCCCGTATTCATCGACTGCAACGCGGTCGCGCCGGACACGATGCGCGACATCGAGGCGGCGCTCAAGTCTGCCGGGGCGCGCTGCCTGGATGGCGGCCTGATCGGCCCTCCGCCGCGCGGAAAGTCCAAGGTGAACCTCTACGTCGCCGGCACCGGCGCCGCGGACCTGGCGCAACTCGCCAACGAGCAACTGCTCGTGCACGTGCTGGGTGAGCGGTTCGGCGACGCCAGCGCGGTGAAGATGTGCTACGGCGCGTTCAACAAAGGCACGCAGGGACTGATGCTCGAGACGCTCATGGCGGCGCAGCGGCTCGGCGTTTACGACGAGCTCGAGAAGCAGCTCCTCAGCTCGCGTGCGGAGGCGTACAACGGGCTGCTCAACGCCCTGCCGCTGCTGCCGTCCAAGGCTTATCGCTGGGTGCCGGAGATGCTCGAGATCGCGCGCACGTTCGAAGGCGTGGGCATGACGCCGCGCATCTTTCAGGGCGAAGCCGATATGTTCGAGCTCGTCGCCGCTACGCCGCTGGGACGCGAGACGCCGGAGAGCCGCGACAAGTCCCGCACCGGCAAGGACGTCATCAAGCAACTGGCCGACACGCCGCGGAAGTAGCCGAGCGCGCAGTCCGACAGGGCGGCGTCAACCCGAGCGCCGCGCCGACGTGCTCGGTGCCGGCGCGAGACGACGCATGGCAAGCGACGTCTCGCACAGCCGGTCGCCGGCGCATTCGACACGAAATGCACCCGCAGCAGGCGCGGCGGCGACCGCTTCGGCGAGGCGGCCGTCCTCGAACAGCAGCGCGGCGCCGTCGCTCACCCCATAGCCCGCGGGCATGTCGCCCCGGCGCACCATGGCGTGGAATTCACGCCGGCGGTGTACTTCGCCGCCCCAGTGCGGCGAGCAGCTGCCCTTCACGAACCCGAGGCAGCGCAACGGCGCGCTCTGCGTTCCGGGCGCCGCCGAATCCGACGCGCCCCACTCGAACCAGCAGATCGCTCCGGCGCTGACGCCGGCGAGCACCGCGCCGTTGGCCGCGGCGTTGCGCAGCGCCTGCGGCACACCCCATTCGCGCCAGACCGCCAGCATGCTGCGCGTATTGCCCCCGCCCACGTAGATCGCATCCTGCTCGGCGAGCGCACGCTCGAATCCAGCGGCCGGGATCGCACCCGGGCGCGGCTTGCGGAAGAACGCGAGATGCGAAAGCTCCGCAGGATAGCGGGCGAACGCCCGATAGAACCTCTGCAGCGCATCCTCGGCATCGCCGCTCGCGGTGGGCAGGAAGCAGATCCGCGGCCGTCGGGCCGCGGCCAGGCTGACCACGTAGTCGTCCAGCAACGACGGACCGTCTTCCATCATGAATCCGCCGCCGCCGATTGCAACGATGCGCCGCATGCATCCTCGAAAGGTCCGTTGCACGGAAATCGCGATCGATGCGCGCTGAGCAACCAGCAATCGTCGATCGATTCGTTCGCATGATAGCGCAGCGCTCGCCGGGCGCACCTCGACGTGCACTCTGATTGATACGCCTTGCGGAGGTTTCGCCGAGCGTGCAGACTCGCGCTCGCTCCGGTCGTCCGGCGGGCGAGACCATCGACTGAAACACCAATGAGGGAGAAACGAACGATGAGAATCGCCATTCTCGATGACTACCAAAATGCCGCACGCAGCCTGCGAGCCTTCTCACGGCTCGCCGGGCACGAGGTGACGACGTTCACCGATCACGTGCGCGATCCGGACACGCTGGCACAACGACTTCGCGGTTGTGAAGCGATCGTGCTCATCCAGCAGCGGCTGCGTCTCACGCGCGAGATCGTCGACAAACTACCCGAGTCGGTGCGCATCGTGAGCCAGACCGGCTCGTGGGTGGGGCATATCGACGTCGAAGCCTGCAGCGAGCGCGGTATCGCGGTGGGCGCAGCGGGTAAGACCAATTACCACGCTCCGGCGGAGCTCGCCTGGGCGCTGATCCTGGCTTCGCTGCGTCATCTGCCGCAGGAAGTGAACGGGCTGCGCGCGGGCGGATGGCAGACCACGGTCGGTCTGGAAGTGCACGGCCGCACGCTGGGGATCTACGCGTTCGGCAATATCGGATCGATCGTCGCGGCGGTCGGGCGTGCCTTCGGCATGCGCGTCATCTGCTGGGGTCGCGACGGTTCGACGGCACGTGCGCGCGCCGCGGGTTACGAAGTTCCGGCGACGCGCGAGGAATTCTTCGAAACGGCCGACATCGTGACGTTGCACATGCCGCTGCGAGCCGATTCGCGTGGCATCGTCACGGCTCAGGATCTCGCGCGCATGAAGCCCACCGCGCTGTTCGTGAACGTGAGCCGCGGGGCGCTGGTGGGCGACGAGGTGCTGGCCGAAGCGTTGCGTAACGGCCGGCCAGGCAGAGCGGCCGTCGACGTTTACGAGGAAGAACCGATCTACGGCGCGAACAATGCGCTGGTCCAGTGCGACAACTGTCTATGCACGCCGCATATCGGCTTCGTCGAGCAGGATACCTACGAGCGCTACCTGGGCGGCGCGTTTGATCGCGTGACTGCGTTTGCAGCCGGCAAGCCGATCGACATCGTCAATGCGGATGCGCTCGCCCGACGCTGAGCGCGAGGCCTCGCCGGCAGACCCGGCAGATCTCGCCGGCCGTGCTTACCGCGCCGTCACGCCGGCGGCCTCGAATACTTTGGCGCGCGTCTGGATTTCCTTGCGCACCATGCGATCGAAATCCTCCGGCGGGGTCCATTTCGTGCGACCGCCCATGGCGACGATCTTGTCGTTGATTAAGGCAGCTTGGGATAGATCGAGGCGCTGCCGGCGAATCCGGACGAGGTGACCAGCAGCGTGTGCCCGTCGGGCGTGGCGGCTCCGACCAGCGCCGTGCCGATGGTGCTGCCCGCGCCGGCACGATTGTCGACGACCACCTGCTGGCTGAATGCTTCACCGATCTTGGGTGCGAACAAGCGCCCGAGGGTATCGCTGCCGCTTCCGGGCGTGAACGGAACGATCACGCGAAACGGCTTGCTTCCCAGATCGGCGCCTGCGGCCGATGCGGCGCAGGCGAAGCCCAGCAATCCAACTGCAATGCGAAACCTCGACATCTTGTGTACCTCCTCCGTGTTAGCGGCGCAGTATAGCGTGGGCCACGGGCAGGCCAGCAGGCCTTGCAGTGCCTGCCACTTCGAATGCGGATCGGCTTCGGCTTGGGGGAGCCGTGATTCCGTGGCATAGTCACAGGCTTCGATCGATTCAGGTGGCACGAAAGCCTACAGGAGAAGAACGCAGTGACCAGCCCTTTGGATTCCGCCCATGCGGCCGCTCCGGCCGAGCAGACCGGCGCCGATCTGATCGTCGACTATCTCATCCGCGAGGAGGTGCCCTATATCTTCGGGCTCTGCGGTCACGGCAACATCGGCTTCATCGATTCGCTGTACGCACGCGCCGAAGCGATCAAGACCGTTTCGGTGCACCATGAAACGGTGTGCGGATTCATGGCCGACGTGTTCTATCGCGTCTCGGGGCAGCCTTGCGCCACGTTCACCTCGTGCGGCCCCGGTTCGGCCAACCTGCCGATCGCGCTCGCCAACGCGTTCTTCGATTCGGTCCCGTTTCTCGCCATCACCGGCAACGTGCCGACCACCCAGTTCAATCGTGGCGCGTTCCAGGAAACCTACCGGCACTTCCAGGCCGATTTCCCTTCCACCGTGCGCGCGTACTGCAAGCGCGTCTATCAACCGACACGCCCCGAGCAGGTCGCGCTCCAGACCCGGCAGGCGTGGAAGACGATGGTCACCGGCCGTCCCGGTCCCGTCGTGCTCGACGTGCCCTTCGACATCTTCAAGGAGCCGTGCAGCGACGGCACGCCCTTGCCGGAAGCGTGGAGCGCGAACATCGATTGTCGTGCCGGTGCCAGCCCCGAGGCGCTCGGCCGCGCGCTCGGGATGCTGCTCGCCGCCGAGCGGCCGGTCATCCTGGTTGGCCAGGGCGTGCGCTATGGCAAGGCGACCGGCGAATTGCTGCAATTGGCGGAGCGCCTGAAGATTCCGGTGGCGTGGTCCGCGAGCGGCGCCGGCGCGATCGATTCGCGTCATCCGCTGGCGCTGGGCCTGATCGCGCGCAACGGCGCTTACCAGGCGAACCACGCCGCGCGCCAGGCCGACGTGCTGCTCGCGCTCGGCGTGCGCTTCGACGATCGCACCTCGAGCTCGTGGATTCCCGGCTATTCGTTCACCATACCGCCGACCCGTCTCATTCACGTCGATATCGATCCGGAGGAGATCGGCCGCAACTACCCGGTGGCGCTGGGGGTGATGGCAGACGTGCGTACCTTCCTGCGCCAGCTCATCGGCGAGCTCGATGCGCGCAAGGGCGCGAAGATTCCGCAGCCGCGGCTCGCGTGGCTCGAGACCATCGACGGTTATCGCAAGGAGTGGAACGCGTTCATCGCGCCCGGCTTCCAGGCCGATACGACGCCCATCCATCCGCAGCGCGCCGCGCACGAAATCGATCAGGCGCTGCCGCAGGACGCGATCCTCGTCAGCGACATCGGCGTGCATCACAACTGGCTGCTGCAGTTCTGCCAGCCGCGACGGCCCGATTCGCTGATCGGCTCGATGGGGTTCGGGCCGATGGGCTTCGGCGTGGCCGGGGTGCTGGGTGCGAAGCTCGCGGCGCCCGATCGGCCGTGCGTCTCGGTGTGCGGCGACGGCGCGTTCTTCATGCATGCGAGCGTGCTCGGCACGGCGTTCGAGTATTCCATTCCCGTGGTCTGGGTGGTCTGGAACAACTATGCCTACGCATCGATCCGCGGCCTGCAGCGCGGCTACCTCGGCGGTCGCGAGCTCGCGACCGACTTCCGTCATCCCGAGACCGGCGAGCCCTACAACCCGGATTTCGCCGCGATGGCACGCTCGGCCGGCATCGAAGGCGTGCGCGTGGACCGGGCGGCCGACCTGAACGAAGCCATCAAGGCCGGCATCGCCACCGGCCGGCCGTATCTCATCGACGCCAATATCGGCGCCGAGTCGAATCCCGCTGGCGCCGGAATCTGGGAGCTGCCGAGCCTGGGACGCAGCCAACCGGGAATCGGGCAGCAATACACGCCCGGCTTCGGGCAGTGAGGCTGCGAGTCCGTCGTTCCCGCGAGCGCGGGAAGTCGGAAACGTTCATGCACCCTGGATTCCCGCTTTCACGGGAATGACGGAGCCGTTGTCGCCGCGCGATGGGCTGATACGCCATTGCCACTCGCCACGTTGAATCGACAGCACGCGGCGATCTACCTCGCGCTTGCGCTGACCTTCTTCAATTTCGTCGGCACGGCGGCGGCGCGTGTCGTGCTCACGCTCTACGCGCTCGAGCTCGGCGCACCGGCCTCGGCCGTCGGCGTCCTGGGCGGGTTGCTGTTCCTGTTCCCGTTGCTCTTGTCCTGGCCGATCGGCATCGCGGCCGATCGCATGGGCGGGCGTCCGCTGATGATGTTCGGCTCGGTCTGCGGCGCGCTCTCGCTCACGCTGCCGTTCTTCTTTCCCACGCTGCCCGCGCTATTTGTTGCAGCGACGTTGAACGGCCTGGCGCTCGCGTTCTTCCACGTCACGCTGCAATACCTGGTGGGCGAGCTGAGCGCGCCGGAAGACCGGGCGCGCAATTTCAGCAACTTCAGCCTGGCCGGCGCGATGACCAATTTCGTCGGGCCGATGATAGCGGGATTTTCGATCGACACGCTCGGCCATGCCGCGGCCAGCCTGGTTGCGGCATCGCAGTCGTTCGTCGCCGTGTTGTTGCTGCTCGCATGGGGGCGGCTCTTTCCGCCGGGCAAAACGCGGACCGCGCGTGAAACCGGACCTGGCCCGCGCCTGATCGACCGCGAGGTCGTCTACATGCTCGTCATCAGCGGCATGGTGCAGCTCGGCTACGACCTGTTCCAGTTCTATCTGCCGATCTATGCGCACTCGATCGGCCTGTCGGCCTCGGCCATCGGCGCGGTGCTCGCGACGCTTGCCATCGCGGCGTTCGTGGTGCGCCTGTTTCTCGCCCGGCTGGTGAAGCAGGTTCCCGGGCGCACGTTGCTCATCTCGGTCTTCATCATGGGGGCCATCGGCTACGCGCTGGTGCCGTTTTCGACCAGCGCCGTCGTGCTCGGTGTCATTGCCTTCGTGTTCGGTCTCGGCATGGGCATCGGCATTCCGCTCACCGTGATTCTCATGTTCGCCAACTCCACCGAGGGACGCTCCGGGCAGACGCTGGGACTGCGCCTGACCGCCAACAACCTGGTGCGCGTCGGCGGGCCGATCGTGGCCGGCGCGGTCGGTTCCGCATTGGGTCTCGCCAGCGTATTCTGGATCGTCGCGGCGATTCTCGCCGGCGGCGCGTTGTTGGCGCGCTCGTGGCGCGGCAAGGGCAGCTGAGCCGAGCCCGCAAATTCTTTCAGGTGTTTGGGACGGCCGCGCTGTAGCGGCACCACCTGTAAACGGCAATCGACGCGATGCGTGCTCGCGCGAGTGTCGCGCAGGCAAATGACAGCGCGCTTCGGCGCTCAGCCGTATTCGTCGTGCGTGGGCGTGTCGGCAGGCGGCACATACCAGGCCGCTTTCGACTTCCAGAAGATGCTCATCTCCGGCCGCGCCTCGGGATCCCCATCCAGCACGCCGGCGGGAATCAACATGTTGGCCGTAGTGGCGACCTTGTGCGGCACGCGCGTACCGCATTTGGGGCAGAACGAGACAGCGAAGCGCTTGGCGCCGGGCAGATCGAAACGCTGCACCGACGCTTCGCCGGCGAGCCAGCGAAACTGTGTCTCGGGGACGAACACGTTGGCCGCGTGCGCGCTCCCGCTCGCCTTCTGGCAGCGGCTGCAGTGGCAGTAGCGGAAGGC